>JASLDZ010000303.1 GCA_030151985.1 Caulobacteraceae bacterium
CCCGCCCGTCCGGGCCCGGCTCGCGGCTGGATCGACAAGCCCCCCGGCCGCGCCGACGGCGACGCCGCCCGGCGCGGCGGCCCCGCCAAGGCCGCCAAGGGCCCGTTCCGTCCCGACAAGGGCGGCGGCGCGAAGGGCGGCGGAGCCAAGGCCGGGCGGACCGCCTCGACAGGCAAGACGCCGGCCGCCGCCCCCTCCCGCACGGGGCTGGAGCTGACGCCCCCCATGCGCCGCACCCCGCGCAAGCGCGGCCCTCGCCGCCCGCCGCGCAAGGACTGAGCCGAAAGCGCCTCCCGGTCTGGACAGACGCGGGCGGCCTTGGCGAAGGTGCGCGCGGGAGGGGCGCGGATGGACATGCTGGACGGCGAGACGCGCGTGCACGACTACGCGCTCGAACGGCAGATGATGCTGTCCGACGGCGTGTTCGCCATCGCGCTGACGCTGCTGGCGCTCGACCTCAAGGCGCCGCCGGGGTGGGACCACACCATCGGCGGCCTGCTGAACGGCGAGGGCGGCGCCTTCTTCGCCTACTTCTGGAGCTTCTTCTCGATCGCGATCTTCTGGGCGAGCCACCGGCAGATGTACGGGCGCTTCGTCCGCACCGACTTCCTCCTGAGCGCGCTCGGCCTCCTGGGGCTCGGCCTGATCACGCTGATCCCCTTCGTGACGCGGCTCTACAGCGAGGCGGTGCGGGAGCTGAAGGTCGTCGCCCTGTACGTCGGGCTGCTGGGCGCGGTCGGCCTGTCCAACGCCGCCTCCTGGCTCTACGCCACGTCCCGGCCGGACCTCCTGCGCGGCGATCTCGGCCCGAGGGTCCGCTGGGTGGTGGCCGCGATCCTGGGCCTGGCGCCGCCGCTGATCACGGGCATCGGCGTCCTGACGTGGCTGCCCGGCCTGACCTGGCTGATCCTGCTGATGCCGCTCGCCGCCTCCGCGCCCGCCATAGGCCGCCGCTGGGCCGCCCGCGCCGACGCCGCGCACGCGGAGGCCGCCGCCCATGGGTGAGATCGAGGGGCTGGACACCGACGAGCCGTTGCCCGAGCGGCTGCAGCGGCACGCCTTCGACCGGCTGATCATGCTGTCGGACGGCGTCTTCGCCATCGCCGTCACCCTGGCCGCCATCGAGGTGCGGCCGGAGGCGGGCTGGACCGACCTCGCCTCCTTGTGGCGGGCGCTGCGGCTGCCGGTGTTCGCCTACCTCGTCAGCTTCGCCGTGGCCGCGACCTACTGGGCCTCGCACCGCGACACCTTCGCGCGGCTGGGCAAGGCCGACGCGATCGTGACGCTGATCACGCTCGGACTGCTGTTCAGCGTCGCGCTGCTGCCCGCGACGACGCGGCTGCTCTACGCCGGCGGCCGCACGCCGGCCTTCCAGCTCTACTGCCTCAGCGTGGCGCTGACCGGCGCCTGGCAGGCGCTGCTGTGGGTCTACGCCTCGCTGCGGAAGGGCGTGATGCGGCCGGGGGTCGGGCTGGGCTTCCGGATCGGCCGGATCGCCATGTCGCTGTTCGTGCCGGGCTTCTTCCTGACCCTCGCCACGACCGCCGACCGGGGCTTCACCACGCTGCAGATCAACCTGATGCTGGCGCTCGTGGGCCTGGTCTTCCTCGCCCGCCGCGTGGCGCTGCCGTGGCTGGAGCGGCGCCTGCCGTGAGGCGCGCGTGAGGATCGTCGCCGGCCGCTTCCGAGGCCGCGCCCTGGTCGCGCCGGAGGGCCTGGCCACGCGCCCCACCTCCGACCGCGCCCGCCAGGCGCTGTTCGACGTGCTGGCGCACGCGCCGTGGAGCCGGCCGTTCGAGGGCCTGCGCGTGATCGACCTCTTCGCCGGCTCCGGCGCATTGGGGTTCGAGGCGCTGTCGCGGGGCGCGGCCTTCGCCCTCTTCGTGGAGACCGATGCGAACGCCCGCGGCGCGATCCGCGACAACCAGGAGGCGCTGGGCCAGTTCGGCGCGAGCCGCATCCACCGCCGGGACGCGACCGACCTCGGCCCGCGCCCCGCCAGCGCCGGCCCGCCCTTCGACCTCGCCTTCCTCGACCCGCCATACCGCAAGGGACTGGGCGAGCGCGCCCTGGTGTCGCTCGCGGCCGGCGGCTGGCTGGCCGAGGGCGCGCTCTGCGTGTGGGAACGCGCGACGGAAGAGGACGCCCCGCCGCCCGATGGCTTCACCCCGCTGGACGCCCGCACCTGGGGCGCGGCGCGGGTCGACTTCCTGCGTCGGAGCTGACGGGGCTGCACGCCAGGTCCGCTATGTCACCGCGGGGCGACGCGGTTCATCCATGCCTGGAGTGCGGGGGGCGCGCCGGCGCGGGTGTCCCTGAGATCGTAGAGGCCGCGGCCGGCGAGCTGCACCCGGCACACGGTGAAGGCGCGCGTCTGGTCCCGGCTGTTGTCCGCCATGATGGCGGCGTCAGCCACGAGTGCGGCCTCTGCGACGATCCGTTGGGTGCGGGGAAACCGCAGCCTCAACGTCTCCTCGGGAATCCCATGACCGCCCTCAAGGACGCGTGTCTGCACCCGGAGGACCGACAGGTCCGCGTTGGTGAGGCCTACGAAGAAGAGCAGGACGAAGTACCCCGCCTGCTGCATCTCGCGGATGAGGTCGATCTTGGTCTCACGGGTCCCATCAGGACGAAGCCGCTCATGGGAAAACACGGTCTCCATCGCGAAGGGCGCCTTGGCGGCCATGGCGTGACCGATGAAGGAGGTGACGCCTTGCTGCGTGATCCTCAGCCAGGCCCGATCGCCGTCTCGCATCGCCGCGGCCCAGGCGGGCAGGAACCCTTGGGCGTCGGGCTCGGGGTAGATGGAAAGCGCCAGACGGTCGGCGTTGATCAGCGGCATCTGCAGGACCTCCGACAGGTCCCGCCGCCACATGGTCGATTTGCCCGACCCGTTGTGTCCGGCCACGATGATGGCGAAAGGCTTGCCCGTCTGCTCCTGGGCGGCGCGGACCTGACCGACCGCGCTCAGAAGCGTCGTCAATCCAGGACCTTGAAGACGCCGTTCTCGAGTACGCCCGTGTCGATCCGGCCGTTGAGCTTGCGGACGAACCTGTCAGGCCGATCGGGATCGACCGAGAACAGGGGCACGTCGCGCTTCGCCCGGATCCGCACTCCTGGCTTGGCGACCTTGTCCGCGAGCTTTTCCAGCTTGGCGGTGCTGATGGCGACCGCCCGCTTCACCTCGGCGGCGGAGCTCCGGTCGCCTGTGACGTAGACGCCGCCGATCCGGACCCGCACGCGAGCCCTGGAGGGCTTGGCGGGTGCGACGTCGCCTTCGGTTTGCTGACGATTCACGGCCATGGTCCGGAAGATAGCCTTTCAAGCCTGCGGCGCTAGGCGCCCCTACGCCGCCCACGCCCCTTCGGTGCTTGCGGGGCCCGCGCCCAGGCTGGACTCGAAGTCGGTGAAGACGTCGAAGAGTTCAGGGGCCGGCATGCCCGCCGCGCCGGAGCCGAAGCGGAAGCGCCAGAAGCTGGTGATGTGCTGCACCGCGCCCAGCTTTTCGCCCACCTCGAAGAACATCTTGGGTGCGGCGAGCAGGAAGTCGCGGAAGGCCACGGGGTCGGACTTGCCGGTCAGGCTCTCGAACGCCTCGTCGTAGGTGACGAGCGCCGAGCGGACCTCGCGGCACGCCTCCTTCACGCCGGCGCGGATGCGGCTCCGGGCGGCGGCGATGTAGGCGGTCTCGTCGGGGGTGGCCTTGCCGAGCGCCTTCACCTCGTTCAGGGCGCGGGTCATCTCCTGCGCGCCGCGCAGCACGTCGGCCAGCACCCATTTGTAATAGAGGAAGCCCTTCCAGCAGAAGACGCCCTCGACGAACTCGCTTTCGCTCATCTTCAGCGTCAGGCGCAGCGGCTCCATGGAGGCGTCGAGCTCAGCACCCAGGATTTTCTGCGCCAGCTTCTGCGTCTGGCCCGCGCCCGCCGTCTCGCCGAAGCAGAGGGTGACCAGCGGGATGATGTCGCCCTGCACGAAGGCCTGCATGCGCACGACGTCGGGGGCGGAGATGTCGAAGTAGTCGTCCGCCACCTTGAAGCCGCGCCGCTTCAGGTGCTCGCGCGTCAGGAAGGGGTCGAGCGACGGCAGGTCGTCCAGCGCCTGCAGCACGGCCCGGTCGCGGGCGCCGTCGTCGGGGTCGCGGTCGACGCCCAGCACCTTGGACAGCACCTCGTCGCAGCCCTTCTGCCCGAACATCAGCGAGTGGGCGCCGCAGTTCAGGTCGAGCGGGTCGACGGGGATGAGGAGCTTGGTGGCGACCGACTTGGGGGTGAGGAACCAGTCGCGCTCGTGCGGGCGCACGCGGTGCTTCAGCACGATCGCGCGGTCGAGCGCCGCAGTGCGGAACAGCGTCTTCTCCGGCGGCGTGGCCGCCCGCTGCCCGGGGTCGCGCCGCGCGAGGTTCAGCACGCGCGCCGTGGAGGCCGTCTCGACAAGCGAAACGAGGCTGCGGATTTCCTTGGCTGAGGCCATGGACGACCGTCATACCGCCAAGGGGTTTTAGCCCGCTTAACGGCCAAGCTGTCCCGCCTCATTTGA
>JASLDZ010000210.1 GCA_030151985.1 Caulobacteraceae bacterium
CGGTGACGAACCCCTCCCCGAACCGCGTCCCCGCCGCCAATCCCGTCAACCGCCGATCATCCCGACTTCCGCTGGCCTGAGCGGGTTGTTAGGGCATGGATCAAACCAATCCAAGGAGACGCCCGCATGCCCAATCTGTTCGACCTGTCCGGCAAGGTGGCGGTGGTCACCGGCTCCTCCCGCGGCATCGGCAAGGCGATCGTGGAGCGGATGGCCGAGCACGGTGCCAAGGTCGTGGTCTCCTCCCGCAAGGCCGGCCCCTGCGACGAGGTCGCGGCCGCCATCAACGCCCGTCACGGCGAGGGAACGGCGCTGGCGATCCCCGCCAACATCTCCTCCAAGGAGGACCTGCAGCGGCTGGCGGACGAGACGGTCGCCGCCTTCGGCCGGATCGACGTCCTGGTCTGCAACGCCGCCTCCAACCCCTACTACGGCCCGCTGGCGGGGATCGCGGACGACCAGTTCCGCAAGATCCTAGAGAACAACGTCATCGCCAACCACTGGCTGATCTCCATGGTCGCGCCCGCCATGATCGAGCGGAAGGACGGGGCGATCGTGATCGTGTCCTCGATCGGCGGCCTGCGCGGTTCGCCGATCATCGGGGCCTACAACATCTCCAAGGCGGCGGACTTCCAGCTCGCCCGCAACCTCGCGGTCGAGTACGGGCCGCACAACGTGCGCGTGAACTGCATCGCCCCGGGGCTCATCAAGACCGACTTCGCCCGCGCCCTGTGGGAGAACCCGGACACGCTGGCGCGCGCCACCGCCACCACGCCGCTCCGCCGCATCGGCCAGCCCGACGAGATCGCCGGCGCCGCGGTGTTCCTGGCCTCGGCGGCGGGCAGCTTCATGACGGGGCAGAAGATCGTCGTGGACGGCGGCCAGACCATCGCCTGAGGAGTGTGGCGCGGGCGTCTCGCCCGGCGCTCCCTTGCGGTGCTAACAGGCGCGGGATGACCGCGCGCCGCCCAAGCTGGCTCCAGGATGTCGCCTGGCGCGCTCAGGTGGCGCTCTACGACGCGCTGGGCGCGCTCCTGCGGCTGGCGCCCGTCGACTGGGTGTCGGACCTGGGGGCCGCGGCGTTCAAAGCGTTCGGGCCGCTCACCCGCTCGCACCGCATCGCGCGCCGCAACATCGAGATCGCCTTCCCCGGCTGGAGCGACGCCGACAAGGCGCGGCTGCTGCGCGCGCAGTGGGACAACCTCGGGCGCACCTTCTTCGAGTTCCCCCTGACCGACCGTCTGACGCCCCGCTCCGGGCGGGTGGAGGTGGTGGGGCGCGAGCGCTTCGAGGCCCTGGCCCGCGCCCAGGGCGAGGGCGGCGAGGGCGCGATCCTCGTCAGCGGGCACTTCGCCAACTGGGAGATCATGGCGGCGGTGATCGCCGACTGCGGCCTGAACTGCCGCGTCACCTACCGCGCGGCCAACAACCCCTACTTCGACCGCCGCATCATCGAGACGCGCGCCCGCTACGGCGTGAAGCTGTTCGCGCCCAAGGGTGGGGAGGGGAGCCGCGACCTCCTGGCCACGCTGAAGGGCGGCGAATCGGTGGCCTTCCTGAACGACCAGAAGTTCAATACCGGCGTCGCCGCGCCCTTCTTCGGGGTGGAGTGTCGCACCGCCGGGGCGCCCACCCGCATGGGCCTGCGGTTCGGCGGGGCGCTGCATCCGATGTCGGTGGAGCGCGTGCGCCGCGCCCGCTTCCGCGTGGTGATCTACCCGCCGATCGCGCTCGACGCCGAGGGCGACCGGGACGCCGACGTGGCCGCGGGCGTCGCCAAGCTGAACGCCTTCATCGAGGCCCGCGTGCGCGAGCGGCCGGCGGAGTGGTTCTGGGTGCACAAGCGCTGGCCCAACCCGCTCTACGAGGAGGGCGCCGCGCCAGCCGGTTGAGGCCCGCCCCTCAGTCGAGCGCCAGCGCCTCCTCGGGGGCCTTCACGTCTCCGGCTCGGCGTCCGAGGCTCGCGTGGCGCGGGTCGTCCCTGCGGCGCCGGTCGGGGCCGAAATAGCTGGCGGTGCGCACAAAGGGGCGCGGCCGGTGGATCACCGCGCCGATCCGCAGCGCCAGCGCCCGGGCCGTCAGCGGCTTGGCGACGAACTCCGTCACCCCCGCGTCCCTCGCCTCGCAGACCCGCGAGCGCTGCGAGTGGCCGGTCATCATGATAATCGGCAGGTAGATGTTGGGGCTGGCCTCGCCGGTGCGGATCAGCCGGGTGAAGCTCACCCCGTCCATGGGCGCCATCTGGAAGTCGACCAGCGCGATGTCGACGGGGTGCTCGCCCAGGATCTCCAGCGCCTGCTCGCCGTCGCGGGCGTGCCGCACGTCCTTCAGCCCGAGCCCCTGGAGCAGCGCGCCCACGATGGCGCGCATGTGCGCGTTGTCCTCCACCGTGAGCACCTGGAGCGCTTCCAAGCCCGACAGCATCCGTTTCCCCACGGCCGCCCCGCTGTCCCGCGGGCTGCGCGCCGATTCCGTTAAGCTTCAGAGGCCGACGGATGACAAGACGTTAATGGAAGGTCCGCGCCGCTACGTTCGCCGCCTGCGCCAGGCGTCCGACGCTTCCGTCGCGCCGGCGTAGGCCTCCTGCGCCTCCACGCTCCAGTATCGCAGGGCTTCCAGCGGGATCCGGCGGCCGCTCACCGCGCAGAGCACGAAGCCACCGGGCTTGAGCACCACGAAGTCGCCGTCGCCGTAGTGCAGCGAGGCCAAGCCCTCCGCGTTCCGATCCATTGCATTCATGGGCGCAGGTTAGACCCGGGCTGCGGGCGGGTCGAGATCGCCGGGGCCCGACGCAGGCGAGCGCCGCCGCCGCATCAGAACAGCGAGCCCTGCGTCGAAGTGGAGGCGGGAGCCCGAGGCCGTCGCGGCGGCGCCGGTGCGGAAGGCGGAGGCCCGCGCGGAGCTTCGCCATCCACCACCACGCCGCGGACGCCGTCGCCGAACTGCAGCCGCAGCCCGTCGCCAGGCGAGACGTCCGCCGCCCGCCGCACCAGGCTTCTGTCCGGCCGCGACACCAGCGCGAAGCCGCGCTCCAGGGGGCGGCGCGGGTCCAGCGCCCGGTTCGCCTGCGACAGGGCGGCGAGCCGTTCGGCCGCGCGTTCCAGGCGGCGTCCGTCCGCCGGCTCGAGGCGCAGCGCCTCGCCCTGAAGCCGCTCCGCCTTCGCCTGGCG
>JASLDZ010000357.1 GCA_030151985.1 Caulobacteraceae bacterium
GCCTGGCCTACGCCTCGCGCGCCGGCGCCGCGGGCGACCGGGTGGACCTGCGCATCCTCCCTGACGCGGGCCACGCCGAGGAGATCGCGCCCGGCACGTCCGCCTGGGACGCGATCGCGGCGAAGATCGTGGAGCTGGCGACGGGAGCGCCGAAATGACCGGCTGGGTTCTGGGCGTGATCGGCGGCTCCGGACTCTACCAGGTGGAGGGACTGGAGCAGGCGCGCTGGGTGGAGGTCGCCTCCCCGTGGGGCGCGCCCTCGGACGCGATCCTGCACGGGGTGCTGGAGGGCGTGCCCGTGCGCTTTCTGCCGCGGCACGGGCGGGGGCACCGGCTGTCGCCCAGCCACCTGAACTACCGCGCCAACATCGACGCCCTGAAGCGCGCGGGCGCCACCGACGTGCTGAGCGTCTCGGCCGTGGGATCGCTGCGGGAGCCTCTGGCGCCCGGCATGTTCGTGGCGGTGGACCAGTTCGTGGACCGCACCGTCGGCCGCGCATCGTCGTTCTTCGGCGAGGGGATCGTGGCGCACGTCTCGATGGCGCACCCGGTCTGCCCGCGGCTGTCTGCGCTCGCGGCGGCCGCGGCGCGGGAGGCGGGAGCGAAGGTCGCCATGGGCGGGACCTACCTCGCCATGGAGGGCCCGCAGTTCTCCACCGCCGCCGAGAGCCGCCTCTACCGCGCCTGGGGCTGCGACGTGATCGGCATGACGAACCTGCCGGAAGCCAAACTCGCCCGCGAGGCCGAGCTGCCCTACGCCACGCTCGCGATGGTCACCGACTACGACGCCTGGCGCGAGGCCGAGGCGCACGTGGAGTTCGACGAGATCGTGCGCGTGCTCTCGGCCAACGCCGCGCGCGCGAAGGCGACGCTGAAGGCGCTGTGCCGGGCTCTCTCGGGCATGGCGCGGGAGCCCTCGTCGATCGACCGCGCGCTGGACGGCGCGATCGCCACGGCGCCGGGGGAGCGGGACGCGGGGCTGGCGGCGAAGCTGGACGCGGTGGCGGGGCGGGTGTTGTGAGGGGCTTCGTAGGAGGTCTGGCGGCGACGGCGGGCTTTGCCTTCAGCGTGGCCATCGTACTCGCCCTGAAAGGCTCGAGCCACGTACCGTTGATGAACGCCGTGCTGTGCGCAGAGGCGGTCGCCTACATCCTCCTGTATCGGCTGGCAGGAGGCCCAAGTCCCTTCGTCGCAGCTGGCCTCGCTCTTCTGGGATTCGTCGTCGGATGGTTGTGGAGCTGTGTCTTCGGACATCAAGGACTGCCGGGCGTCGACTTTGAAGCGATCGCCTGGACGCCTTTCGCCCTCTTGATGGATGCCGGATTGGCGCTGATGACGCTCGTCGTCGGCGGGTGGATCGACGTTACAATTCGCGCGCGCTGGGGCCGCAGAGTTTAACGGGCTGCCTGGGACGGGCAGCCTTTCTCTCCCCCATCGCAGATGGGGGAGTACGGCGGAGCCGGGAGGGGGCCGCTTGCGGCACGCGAGCGGAACGGACACGCTCCCAGGCGCGGTGGCTGCGGCTTCCGCGCTCCGCGCGGCCCCTCCCCCGCTTCGCGGTCCCCCTCCCCATCTGCGATGGGGAGGAGAAGATGCGCCGAGCCCGTGGAGGCGAAATGACCGACGTAAACGACGTCCTCGAAGGCCGCTGCACCTGCGGACGCCTGCGCTACCGCGTCACCGGCGCGCCGCAGACGGTGAACTGCTGCCATTGCCGGGATTGCCAGCGGCTCACCGGCTCGGCGTTCGCGGTCAACGCCGTGTTCCCCGCCGCGCAGGTGGAGACGCTCGGCGAGGGCTGGGGCGAGCGCGACGTCGTGGCGGACGCGGAGGGTTCGCGGTCGTGGCGGTGCGCGGACTGCGGGACTCTGCTGTTCTCCGACCACCGGATGTTCCGCAAGCATCGCTTCGTGCGCGTCGGCACGCTGGACGAGGGCGAGCGGTTCGCGCCCTCGGCCCACTATTTCACGCGCAGCAAGCACCCGTGGGTGACGATCCCGGAGGGCGTGCCGGCGTGGAAGACGCTGCCGCATCTGGAGGGGTGACACTCCCCAAATCTCCACCACCTTCGTTGTCCCCGGACTTGATCCGGGGACCGGGCGCGGTGCGCCACGACCGCTGACGCGGTCGCCAGACCGCGCGGCTCCGACCGCTCGACCCCCGGATCGAGTCCGGGGGAGACGGAAGAAAGTGTGCGTCCAGAATCCTATCCCGGCGACACCAGCGCGAAGGCGGCGCCCTGGGGGTCGGAGCCGAGCAGGATCTGTTCGCCGCGGGGGGTCGTGTAGGGACCCATGTGCACCGCCCCGCCCCCCGCCTCGATCCGGGCCTTGGCGTGGGCGATGTCCGGCACGGTGAAGTAGAGGTTCCAGCGGGGCGGCTGGTCGCCCATCACCGCCAGCGCCCCCAGCCTCACCTCGCCCAGGTCGAGGAAGTGGTAGCCGCCCATCGGCATCTGCATGGTCTCGCGGTTCTCGAACCCCAGCAGCGGGCCGTAGAAGGCGAGCGCCGCCTCGCGGTCGGTGGTCCACAGCTCGTTCCAGCCGCAGCGGCCCGACTCGCCAGGCGCGAACACCGTCGACACGCCGTCAGTGGCGCCCCGCATGACGTAGAAGCTGGCCCCCTGCGGGTCGGCCAGCAGGGCGAAGCGGCCGACGCCCGGGATGTCGGTGGGCGGCACGAACACGGAGCCGCCGAGCGCCTTGGCCTTGTCGAACGTGGAGTCGACGTCGTCGACGCCGAAATAGGGCAGCCAGATCGGCCGCGCGCCCTGCGCCTGCATGGCCGGGTCTAGCTTCAGCACGCCGCCGACGAAGCCGCCGGGCGCGCCGATCATGCGGTACTCCACGTCGTCGGCCGGCGACCGCGCCGCGATGTCCCAGCCGACGACATCGTCGTAGAAGCGTTTGGCGCCGTCGGGATCGGGCGTCATCAGCTCGTACCAGATCGGCGTTCCGTGCGGATTGGCCATGGGCGTGGCTCTCCCTGTCCGTCGCGCTACCGGGCGGCCGCGACGGCCGCGGGACGCGGCGCGTCGGCGGGCTCCTGCAGCAGCGGCACGATGACGGCGTTGAGCTCGTCCAGCGAGAAGGCGCCGGCGGTCGCGTAGCGGACGACCCCGTGGCGATCGATCACGAAGTTGGTCGGCACGGCCCCGTCTATGGCGCGGTAGGGACCGCCCATATGCCAGACGAGCGGGATCTGCAGCGCCTTGGCCAGGGGCTCCATCTGTTCGACCGGCAGCGAGTTCTCCGTGCCCACCGCCAGGACGCGCAGGCCGTTCGCCCGCTGCACCTTGTAGTAGGTGTCGAGCAGCGGCAGCTCGGTCTTGCAGGGGCCGCACCAGGTCGCCCAGAAATTCAGGATCAGCACCTGGCCCTTGAAGTCGGCGAGCGTGACCTTCTTGCCGTCCGTCATCAGGGCGCGGAAATCGGGCGCGACCTCGCCCACGGCCGGGATCTTGGCGGCGGCGGCCGGAGACGCGGCGGCCATGAGCGTCACCGCCAGGATGCAGGCCCCAAGTCGCTTCAGCATGCCCAGGTCCCCCGTGATCCCCAAGGCAGGGTCGGGCCAGCGTCGCGGGCGTGTCAAGCTACGGGCCGCCGGGCTTGACGGTTTGGCGCGGGGGGATCCATCCAGCGGCATGACCGCCATCACCCTCCACCCCATCGGCCATGTGCGCGGCGGGCGCGTGGAGAACGAGGACGACGCCTGGGGCGTGGTGGAGGCGGCCATCGAACTCGCTGCGCACCTGCCTGAGGCGGCGCTGCAGGGGCTGGACGCCTTCTCCCACGCGGTGGTGGTGGTCCACTTCGACCGCATCGACCCCGCCGACGTGAAGACCGGCGCGCGCCGCCCGCGC
>JASLDZ010000398.1 GCA_030151985.1 Caulobacteraceae bacterium
TCGCCCAGCTGGATCATGAACATCGCGACCCCGCCGCCGAGCGGCATGAAGCTGTCGTGCATGCCGTTGACCCCGCCGTCCGAGGCGCCGGTGGTCGCGGCCGCCCACACCGCCGTCGAGGGCGCGCCGAAGCGGACTTCCTTGCCCTCCATGCTCACGTCGGTGGCGACGTGCGCCGCGGCTTGCGCCGGCGCCGCCTGGGTCTCCGTGGCGTAGATCGCCGAGCCGGCGGCCAGCACGAACAGCGCCATCACCGTGACCAGCGCCCGCGCGTCCTTGCGGGCCAGCACCACGCGGCCGAAGGCGACCACACAGGCGTAGCCCAGCACGTTCATCGAGACGATCTCGAGAACGTCGGTCCAGGCGTTGGGGTTCTCGAACGGGTGGGCGGAGTTGGCGTTGAAGATCCCGCCGCCGTTGGTGCCGAGTTGCTTGATCGCTTCCTGGCTGGCGGTCGGGAAAAGCGCGATGGTCTGCTTGGCGCCCTCCAGCGTATCGGCCGTGACGCTGGCTGACAGCGTCTGCGGCACGCCCAGCGCGACGTAGGCCACCGCCAGCACCAGCGAGAACGGCAGCAGGACGTAGAGCGTGATCCGCGTCAGATCCCCCCAGAAGTTGCCGATCCCCTCGCCCCGGTCGGCTGCGAACGCCCGCGCCATGGCCGCGGCGACGGCGATCCCGGCGACGGCCGACAGGAAGTTGTGCGAGGTCAGCCCCGCCATCTGCGAGAAGGTCGAGACCGCCTGCTCCGGGACGTAGGACTGCCAGTTGGTGTTGGAGACGAAGCTGACGGCGGTGTTGAACGCCAGGTCCGGCGTGACCCCCTTGAAGCCCTGCGGGTTCAACGGCAGCAGGTCCTGGAAACGCAGGATGAGGTAGAGAATCACGAAGCTCGCGGCCGAGAAGCCCAGGAAGCTCGCGGCGTAGGACAACCAGCCCTGGCTGCGCTCCGCCTTCACGCCGCAGCCGGCGTAGACCAGCCGCTCCACCGGCTTCAGGACCGGATCGAGCCAGGTGCGCTCCCCCTGCCAAACGCGCGCGAGATAGCCGCCCAGCGGCCAGGCCAGGACGACCGTGACGGCGATGGTGAGGACGATCTCCATCCAGCCCGAGGCGTTCATCAGAACGTCTCCGGCCGGATGAGGGCGACCAGCATGTAGCCGCCGATGATGAGCGCACCGGCGCCCCAGATCAGCATCTCGAGCATCAAAGGCGCCTCAGGAGGACGGCGTAGCCGCCGAAGAGCGCAAAGGCCGCCAGGCCCAGCGCGAGGAAGACAAGGTCGAGCATCGAGCCCTCTTTCGCGGTCAGGGAACGGCGGCCTTGCACCTTGCGCGGACAGGAACGGCCGAGCCCTGATCTCCCTCAGATGCTGGCCCGCCAGCCCGTGAAGGCGCGAGACGGATGCGTAGGCTTCAGCATAAGGGCGGCGTAAAGGTCGCTACCGTGTCGACGGCAAGCTGCCGCCGAACAGCCCGTGACCCCATCGGCGAACTGTTCCGGCGTGCGCGGCCGATCTTCTTCGGCGCGACCGTTTCCGCTACCCGGCAGGGCTCCGCTGCCGTTTTTTGTCTAACCCAAACCTAAGGACGCTCTCAGGTTAAGAGGCGCTAGGGTGGCGGTTTCTGCCGCCGATCTTTCGTGAGAACTTGGCGCGCCCGGAACGATTCGAACGTCCGACCCTCAGATTCGTAGTCTGATGCTCTATCCAGCTGAGCTACGGGCGCGCGCCGCCTTGGCGGGGAGGCGGGGACATAGCGCGTCGGGTTTACGGGTGCAAGCCGGCGGCGCGGGCGGCGTCGCGCCAGGGGAGGGGGCCGTCGGGCCAGGCGGCGCGGGCCTCGTAGACGCCGCGTGCGATGGCGCGGGCGAGCGTGTCGGCGGCGCGGGCTCCGAGCTCCAGGAGCGCGAGGGGACGGGGCGGCCCGGGCGATGGCGAGAGGGGGCGCGCTCCCGTGGCCAGGGCGAAGACCATGTCTCCGTCGAAGGGCGTGTGGGCGGGACGGAGCGCGCGCACAAGGCCCGCCTGCGCCATCACCGCCAGCCGCCTGGCCTCCGCGCGCGACAGGTCGGCGTCGGTGGCGACGACGGCCAGGGTGGTTTGCGCGCGGGGACCCGGGTCGAGCTTCGACCAGGGCCAGGGAGCCTCGCCCGCCGGAGCAAGGGGCGCGCCCAGGCCGCCGAACTCCCTGTCGCGCTCATGGGGGGCGGCGAGGAAGCGGAGGTCGGCTCCCACCGCGGCGCCGAAGCTGTTGACCACAGCCATCGCCCCCACGGCGGCCGCGTCCGGACCGCTCGGCGGGGCGCTGGCCGACCCCACGCCGCCCTTCAGCGCGCCCGCCGCCGCGCCGAAGCCCGCGCCGACCGAGCCCAGGGCGAAGGTCGTCTCCGCCGTCTCGGCCGCGGCGATCCCGAGCGCGCGGTAGGGCGGCTCCAGCCCCCACGCCTTCGCCCCGCCGTTCGCCAGGTCGTAGAGGATGGCGGCCGGGACGATGGGGGAGGGCGGGACGCCCGCGCCCGGGCGCAGCGAGAAGCCGCGGCCCTGTGCGCCCAGCCACGCGGCCACGCCGTCGGCGGCGGCCAGGCCGTAGACGGATCCGCCGGCCAGCACCAGCGCGTCCACAGCCTCCACCAGGGTGTCGGGTCCCAGCGCGTCGGTCTCGCGCGTGCCGGGGCCTCCGCCGCGCACGTCCACCGCGCAGACGGCGGGGCGGTCCGGCAGGACCACCGTGGCGCCGGTGCGGGCCCGCGCGTCGTGCGCGTGCCCGACGCGCAGGCCGGGAACGTCGGTGAGGAGGTTGCGCGCCGCGGCCATGCGGCGGAGGCGGCCGCACCTGTCCGCGGCTGTCAAGACGAGGCGAGGTGACGGCGGCGGCGGCCTGCGCTTAGAAGGAGCCCGCCCGCGTGAGAGCCCCGCCCTGATGAAGCGTTTCCCCAGCCTTTCCCGTCTTTTCGCCGCGGTGGCGGGGCTCGCCTTGCTCTCGGCGCCCCCGGCGGCTCCGGCCGCGGAGCCCGCGCTGGCGACCCACGCCATGGTGGCCGCCGCCGATCCCCGCGCGGTGGAGGCGGGGCTGAAGGTGCTGCGCGCCGGCGGCTCGGCGGTGGACGCGGCGGTGGCGGTGCAGGCGGTGCTGGGGCTGGTGGAGCCGCAGAGCTCGGGCCTCGGGGGCGGCGCCTTCATGACCTACTACGACGCGAAGACGCGGACGGTGGTGACCTACGACGGGCGCGAGACGGCCCCGGCGGCCGCGACTCCCGAGCTGTTCTACGGCGACGACGGGCGGCCGCTGTCGTACATCGACGCCATCCTCTCCGGGCGCTCGACGGGCGCGCCGGGGGCGATCGCCATGCTGGAGCTGGCCCACAGGGATCATGGCCGCCGCCCCTGGTCCTCGCTGTTCGCGGACGGCGAGCGCCTGGCGCGGGACGGCTTCGTGGTGGGCGGCCGGCTGGCGCGGGCGGCGAACGCGCCCTGGCCGCAGGCGCAGACGCCGGATGCGGTCGCCTACTTCACCAAGCCGGACGGGACGCGGGTCCGGCAGGGCGACACGATGCGCAATCCCGCCTACGCCGACGCGCTGGCGCGGATCGCTCGGGAGGGATCGGCGGGGCTGCTGCAGGGGCCGATCGCGCGCGACCTCGTAGCCCGAACGCATGCCGGCCCGCGGCCGGGCGCGCTGACGACGGCCGACCTCGCCGCCTACCGCCCCCTGCGCCGGGCGGCGCTGTGCGCGCCCTACCGCGGCTATCGGGTCTGCGGGGCGCCCCCGCCGGCCGGGACGGTGGGCGTGGCCGAGATCCTGGGGCTGCTCGACCGGACCGACATCGCCCAGCGCTCCGCCGCCGACCCCCAGGCCTGGGTGACCTTCGCCCAGGCGAGCCGGCTGGGCTATGTCGACCGTGACCGTTACGTCGGCGACCCCGCCTTCGTGACGGTTCCGACGCGGGGACTGCTCGATCCCGCCTACCTCTACGCTCGCGCCAAGGCGGTGTCGACGCTGGGCGGGGCGGCGGTCCAGCCGGGGACGCCGGCGGGCGCCGGAGTCAGGGCGCCCGACCACACGCGCGAGCCGGGCGGCACCTCCGACTTCGCCATCGTGGACGCGCAGGGGAACGCCGTCTCGATGACCACGACGGTGGAAAGCGTATTCGGCTCGGGCCGGATGACGCACGGCTTCTTCCTGAACAACCAGCTCACCGACTTCTCCTTCACGCCGCGGACGCCGGACGGGGCGGCCGCCGCGAATGCGGTGGCGGCGGGCAAACGGCCCCGCTCGTCGATGTCGCCGGTGATCGTGCTGGACCGGGAGGGCCGGCTGGTCGCCGCCCTCGGCTCGCCGGGCGGCAACTCTATCATCGCCTATGTGGCCAAGGCGGTGGTGGGCGTGTTCGGCTGGGGCATGCCGCTGCAGGCGGCGTTCGACCTTCCCAACCTGGTCGCGCGAGGGGATGTCGTCTCGCTGGAGGCGGGGGCGCCGGACAGCACCCGGCGAGCGCTTGTCGCGGCGGGCCTCCGGGTGAAAGCCGACAGCGGCGAGGAGTCGGGGCTGCAGGGGATCGTGAAGCGCCCCGGCGGATACGAAGGCGCGGCGGACAAGCGGCGGGAGGGCGTGGCGCGGGGCTGGTGAGCCGCGCGGGCGATCAGCGGGTGGGGACGGGGGTCTCGCCGCGATAGTCGTAGAAGCCGCGGCCGGTTTTCTTGCCCAGCCAGCCGGCCTCCACGTACTTCACCAGGAGCGGGCAGGGCCGGTACTTGGAGTCCGCCAGCCCGTCGTGCAGCACGTTCATAATGCTGAGCACGGTGTCTAAACCGATGAAGTCGCCCAGCTCCAGCGGGCCCATGGGGTGGTTGGCGCCGAGCTTCAGGGCGGTGTCGATGGCGTCGACCGTGCCGACGCCCTCGTAGAGGGTGTAGATCGCCTCGTTGATCATCGGCACCATCACGCGGTTGACGATGAAGGCGGGAAAGTCCTCCGCGTTGGCGGTGGTCTTGCCCAGCGACTGGGCGAAGCTGGCGGCGGTCTCGTAGGTGGGGGCGTCGGTGGCGATGCCGCGGATGATCTCCACGAGCTTCATGATCGGCACGGGATTCATGAAGTGCAGGCCGATGAACCGCTCCGGCCGGTCCGTGACCGAGGCCAGGCGCGTGATCGAGATGGACGAGGTGTTAGAGGCCAGCAGCGTGTGCTCGCCCAGCGATCCGGCGAGCGAGCGGAAGATCGCCTTCTTGACCTCCTCGTTCTCGGTGGCGGCTTCGATCACGAGGTCGGCCGCGCCCACGGCGCCGACGTCCTTGGCCGCACGGATGCGCGGCATGGCGGCCTGGGCGGCCTCCATCGTCACCATCCCGCGGGCGACCTGGCGGTTCAGGTTGGTGGAGACGATCGTCAGCCCCGCGTCGATGCGGTCGCCGGACACGTCGTTCAGCAACACGTCGTAGCCGGAGAGCGCGCATACGTGCGCGATGCCGGCGCCCATCTGGCCCGCGCCGATCACGCCGACCGTCTTGATCTCAGCCATGTCCCGTCCCGAACGGCCGGCCGTGACGACACGGGCGCGGCCCGGCGCCCGAAGGGCGTCTGGTGGCGTTAATCGATACGGCCTTGCTGCGGCGCACACAAGCGTGTCGCCGCCGCACTCCCGCCACGCTTTGGCGGCGTCACGAGGCTTCCGCGAGGGCGTTCAGCCGGGCGTAGGCGCCGCCCTTCGCCACCAGTTCGCCGTGGGCGCCCTCCTCGACCACCCGCCCGTCCTGGAACACCAGGATGCGGTCGGCGCCTCGAATGGTCGACAGGCGGTGGGCGATGACGATGGTGGTGCGGCCGGCCATGAGCGCCTCCGCCGCCTGCGCCACCAGCCGCTCGGTCTCGGTGTCGAGCGAGCTCGTGGCCTCGTCCAGCACCAGGATGGGCGCGTCGGCCAGGAAGGCGCGGGCGATGGCCACCCGCTGGCGCTCGCCACCGGAGAGCTTGACGCCGCGCTCGCCGACCAGCGTCTCGTAGGCCTTGGGCAGGCGCATGATGAAGTCGTGAGCTCGGGCGCGCCGGGCGGCGAGCGCGATCTCCTCCATCGAAGCCTCCGGGCGGCCGTAGGCGATGTTCTCAGCGATCGTGCGGTGGAACAGGGCGGGGTCCTGCGGCACGACGGCGATCGCGCGGCGCAGGGAGCGCTGGCTCACCCGCGCGATGTCCTGGCCGTCGATCAGGATGCGCCCCGAGTCGAGGTCGTAGAGGCGCTGGATCAGCTTGACGAAGGTCGACTTGCCCGATCCCGTCGGCCCCACCAGCGCCACCCGCTCCCCGGGCGCGATACGCAGGTCGAAGCCGCGGTAGAGCGCGCGCGAGGCGCCGGCGTAGGCGAAGTCCACTCGATCGAAGACGATCTCCCCGGCCGGGCCGCCGTCGCGGCGGAGCACGAGGTCCGGCGCGTCGGGAACGTCCTGCACCTGCGGAGGCGTGCGGGCGAACAGCGCCGCGTCGTGCGCCTCGTCCAGCCCGCGCTGCAGCTGTCGCGAGGCCTCGGGGAAGTTGCGCAGGTAGCCCGCCATCAGCGCGAAGGCGGAGACGGAGAAGGCCACGTCTCCCGGCGTCGCCCGCCCGGCCGACCAGGCATGGATCAGAAAGCCCGTCAGCCCCGCCTGCAGCACCAGGAGGATGGCGCTCTGCACGATGGTGAGCGTATTGAAGCGGTCCCAGGTGCGCACCTGCGCGTCCCGCCAGGCGCCGGCGGTCCGGTCGAGCCGCGCCTCCTCGCGGGCCTCGGCCCCGAACCCCTTCACGGCCGCGTTCCCGCTCACGGCGTCCGCGAGATCGGCGCCGAGCGCGCTGTCGAGCGCGGTGGACTTCAAGTTCGCGGGCCGGACCCATCGCGCGGTCAGCGTCAGGTTGACGGCGGCGTAGGCGACGACCAGGGCGCCCGTGAAGGCTCCGGCCAGGGGCCAGCGCAGCGCGATCGAGACGCTCAGCCCCGTCAGCACGATCACCTGCGGTCCGAGCATCAGGAACACGGCGTCGGACACGTCGTCGTAGCCCTGCATCGCCCGGCTCACCTTGCGCACCGTGGCGCCGGCGAAGTTGGAGGCGTGCCACTCGGCGCTGAAGGCCATCACCCGGGCGAAGGCCTCCTGCAGCACCTCGGCCATGTTCGAGGCGGCGAAGCGGTTCATCAGCCGGAAGGCCGGCACGCGCACGCTGTAGTAGAAGGCGTAGAGCGCCGCGAGCATGCCCCACGCGCCCCAGGCGGCGGCGGGATCGCGGGTCGCGGCGCTCACCCGGTCGACGAGCCGTCCGGACGCCCAGGGGATCGCCAGGTCGCAGCCGGTGGAGACCACCATCAGCGCCGACTGAAGGCCGAACGCGAGCGGCCGCTTCGCCCAGCGCGCCGCGATGAAGCGCAGCACCGTCAGGTTCGACAGCGTCCGGCGGCCGCCGTCCTCGAGCTCGTCGTCCTCCTCGTCCATCGCGCGATCACATAGGCCGCCGGCGCCCGGCGCGCGAGACGCGATCCGGCGGCGCCCCAACCTCGCTCAAATGTAAGCCGCAAAGCCTGGGAAGCGGCGATGCGACCGCCTAGCCTCTCCCGATCCCGCGTCGAGACGCGGAAGACAGGAGAGACACGATCATGCGCACCCTCGCCCTCGCGGCGGCCGCCGCCGCCCTCGTCGCCGCCCCGGCCTTCGCCGCCCAGATGACGACCAGCACGACCACGACGACCAGCAAGCCCGCGCCGGTCACCCACACGACCACGACCAGCACGTCGACCAAGACCTCGCAGACCGGCGACGCCGCCAAGCCGGCGACCAAGACGGTCGTCCATCACAAGAAGGCGCACCACGCCAAGAAGAAGACCACGACCACGACGACCGCCACGCCGGACGGAACGACCTCGACCAGCACGACGAACAGCACCGGCGCCTGAGGCGCATCCCGGCCGGGCCTCGCGCCCGGCCGGTTCTCGGCTCAGCCTGGAAGCAGCGCCGCGTAGGGCAGGGCGCGCACCTTGTCCGGGCCCAGGGCGGCGGCGATCGGCGGCCGGGTGAAGAGGCCGTGGAAGGCGGCGTCCAGCGCATTGAGCCCCCCGGCGTAGGCCCCGAACGCGGGCAGGATCAGCCGCTCCCCGTCGGTCAGGAAGGCGCGTCGGCGCACGGCGCGACCGGCCGCGGCCACGCGCGCGACGGGGTGCAGGTGGCCCGCCACCTCGCCGGGCGAGCGCCCGGGCCTGGGCTCGTGGCGCAGCACCAGCGGCCCCACCGCGATCGCGTCCGCCACCTCGCCGGGAAGGAGGCCGAGCGCGGTCTCCTCGCCCTTGCGGTCGTGATTGCCTTCCGCCCAGACGAGCGCGCGGCCGCGAGCGAGCGCATGCAGGCGCGCCGCGTCGGCGGGATCGAGGCGGGCGACGGCGCGAGGGTCGTGGAAGCTGTCGCCGAGCAGCACGAGCGTGCGGGGCGACAGGCGCAGCACCTCCGCCTCGAGCCGGTCGAGCGTGGCGCGGGTGTCGTAGGGCGGCAGCAGCGAGCCCTTGACCGCGAAGGCCGAGCCCTTCTCCAGGTGCAGGTCGCCGGCGACCATCACGCCTTCGGTCGGCAGCCACAACGCGCCGGCGCAGGTCAGGCCGCAACGCACGCCGAGCATCTCCAGCCACAGCGTTCCGCAGGGCGTGCGGCTCAAGGCGCGGCGCTCGGGCGGGTCGGGGGCGTAGGCGGGAAGCGCACTCACGCCCCCCGCTTAGCGGATTCGCGAACGGAGGGGGAACGAGTCATCGCGTCGCGCCACTCGCCCCCTCCGCCGCCTGACGGCGGCTCCTCCCCCGCAAGCGGGGGCGGTCTGATGCCGCAGCACCTCGCATCAGAGCTCCCCCGCGCGCGGGGGAGCTGGCCGGAGCCGCAGGCGACGGTCTGAGGGGGCGAGTGGTATTCAAGCGTGCGCCCCCTCGCCGACGTCATCCAGCGCGCCCTCCAGCCACAGCGCCTCGGCGACGAGCTCGCTCTCGTTCTCCGCCAGGATCGACTCCTCCACCGCGCCGCCCACCCGCTCGCGACCGATCTCCAGCATCACGGGCACGGCGAAGGGCGACACGCGGGGCAGGTCGTTGTGCAGGATCCGGCCCTGGATGCGCTCCAGCAGCTGGGCGAGGCGGGCCACGTCAAGCAGCCCCGCGCTGGCGTCGCGGCGGGCGCAGCGGAGCATCAGGTGGTCGGGCTGGTGGCGGCGCAGCACGTCGTAGATCAGGTCGGTGGAGAAGGTGACCTGGCGGCCGGTCTTCTCCATCCCGGGCATGCGCCGCTCGATCAGGCCGGAGATCTGGGCGCAGCCCTTGAAGGTGCGCTTCATCATGAAGCTCTCGTCGAGCCAGGTCTCCAGGTCGTCGCCCAGCATGTCCTGGCCGAAGAGGTCGGAGAGGTCGAGGCCGCCCATCGGCCGCATCGCCCAGATCGAGAGCGCGTAGTCGTTGCAGACGAAGCCCAGCGGGCCGACGCCCATCCGCTCCAGCCGCTTGGTGAGCAGCATGGCGAGCGTGGTGTGCGCCAGCCGACCCTCGAACGGGTAGCAGACCAGGTAGCAGCGCTTCCCGCGCGTGAAGGTCTCCAGCAGCATCTGGTCTTCGGTGGGGATGCTTGAGCGCACGCGCTGGATCTCCAGCCACTCGCGCACGTCGTCGGGCAGCTTCGACCAGCCCTCCTGGTCCTGGATCAGGCGTCGCACCTTGGCGGCGAGGAAGGTGGAGAGCGGGAACTTCGAGCCGCCCCAGCTGGGGATCTTCGGCTCGCGGTCGACGGCGTGGCTGACCAGGGCGTCCATGCCGCGGATGCCGAGGTACTTCCACACCTCGCCGCCGAAC
>JASLDZ010000403.1 GCA_030151985.1 Caulobacteraceae bacterium
CTCACAGCGAGTTGGCGACGAAGCCGACGGTGGCCGCGACGAGGCTCGCGAGGCAGATCACCAGCGTCGCGCCGGCTCCGCGTTCGGTCCAGGTGGCGAGGGAAGTCATGGGTCTCTCCTGTTTCTTGGCAGCCGCAGAGAAGGCGCCTTCTCCCGGGGAGGGCGGAGGTAGGCCGTGCCCGCAAAACACATGAACGCGGGTAGGTTCGTCCTCTTTGTCAGCGAGTGACGATATAGGCTTCCCACATCCTGCGGCCAAGTTAAAATGCTGCAATGCAGCGACAGGTGTGGCCGAGGGGCCACGGCAAGATCGGCGCCGCGACGTTGACCAGCGCGCTATGGCAATGTACTTTGCATACCAGAGTTAATTGAAGGAGGTCGCCGTGCGGGTCGCCGTTGTGGTCTTGGCTGTCTTCGCGGCCTTGTGGGGCGCGAGCGCGCTCGTGGCGATCCACGTCTTCCCGGGCGTCCTGGCTCTCCCGCTGCTGATCTCCGTCGCGCTTGCGGCCGTGGTCCTGCGCATCGCGCCGCCGGACGAGCGCGACCCCGCCGACGCGCGGCGGGTCGGGCGCGTGGTCGGGCTGGCGATCGCGGGCGAGGTCGTGGCCATGATCGCCGGCGTGAACTTCCTCGTCTGGGCGGGAAGGCCGGACCTCCTCGCTCCTCTCGTCGCCGCGGTCGTCGGGCTGCACATGCTGCCGATGGCGCGGTGGATCCCGGTCCCTGTCTACTATGCGACCTGCGCGGGGATGCTGGCGGCGGCGGCGGCGGGGCTCGCCTTCGCGCCGCCGGTGCGGGAGGCGGTGGTGGGCGGCGGCGCCGCGACCGTGCTGTGGGCGACGATCGCCAGCTTCTCCCTTCCCCGGCGGCGCGCGCCCTTCGCCGCTTGACGCGCTCGCCGGCGCGTATGGGCGGGGCCGGGCGGGGCGACTACAACCGGACCCGATGCCCGCCGCGCTCCGCTCGCTCGCCCTGGTCGATTTCCGCAGCTACCCGGCCGCCTCGGTCGCGCTGGAGCCGGGCGCGATCGTGCTCCACGGTCCGAACGGGGCGGGCAAGACGAACCTCCTGGAGGCCGTGTCGCTGCTCGCCCCCGGCAAGGGCCTGCGGGGCGCCGCCGCCGCCGAGGTCGGACGCCGGGAGCCGGGCGAGCCGCCGGGCCGCCCCTGGACGGTCTCGGCGCAGGCGGACGGCACAGAGGGCGAGCCCGTGCGGCTGGGCACGGGGCTGGAGCCGGGCGCCTCGCGCCGCACCGTGCGGATCGAGGGCGAGACCGTGGCCGCCGCCCGCCTCTCCGACCACGTGCGGCTGGTGTGGCTGACCCCCGCGCAGGATAGGCTGTTCGCCGAGCCGGCGAGCGAGCGCCGCCGCTTCCTCGACCGCCTGACCTTCGCCGCCGAGCCCACGCACGCCGGCCACGCTTCCGCCTACGAGGGCGCGCTGCGCCAGCGGATGCGGCTCCTGCTCGATGCGCGGGAGAGCGGGCGCAGCCCCGACCCCGTGTGGCTCGACGCCCTGGAGGCGCGCATGGCGGAGGCCGGCGAGGCCGTGGCCGCCGCCCGCGCCCGGACGGTCGAGGCGCTGCAGGCCGAGATCGACGCCCGCGCCGACCGCCCCTTTCCCCAGGCCGGCCTCGACCTTTCCGGCGAGTGGAGCGACCCCGCGGCCGCCACCTACGGCGACGCCTTGCGCTCAGCCCTGCGCGTCGCCCGCGCCCGCGACGCGGCGGCGGGACGGGGGCTCGTCGGCCCCCACCGCGCCGACCTGGAGGTGATCCTGCGCGGCAAGGATCGTCTCGCGTCCGAAGGCTCCACCGGCGAGCAGAAGGCGCTGGTGCTGAACCTCGTGCTGGCACAGGCCGCCCGCCTCGCGCGTGCGCCCGCGCGCGGTTCATCAGGTGCTTTTCCCGCTCCGAACCCTATATTGCTGTTGGACGAAATCGCCGCTCACCTCGATTCGACGAGGCGGGCGGCGCTGTTCGACGAGATCACGGCGCTGCGGCTCCAGGCCTTCCTCACCGGGGCCGACCCGGCGCTGTTCGAGGACCTGAAGGGTCGGGCGCAACACGTGCACGTGCACGCGGGAGGGCTCGACGCCGGCTGAGGGTGCTCATGCAAGGATGACAATGAGCGACCTGCCCCCCGACGCCTCCGAGACGCCCGAAGCCGAAGGCGGCGACTACGGCGCCGACTCCATTCGCGTGCTCAAGGGCCTGGACGCCGTGCGCAAACGGCCGGGCATGTACATCGGCGACACCGACGACGGGTCGGGCCTGCACCACATGGTCTACGAGGTGGTGGACAACGCCATCGACGAGGCGCTGGCCGGCCACGCCACCGCGGTGGAGGTTCGCCTGAACCCCGACGGCTCGGCCACCGTGGTCGACGACGGCCGCGGCATTCCCACCGGCATCCACGAGGGCGAGGGCGTCTCAGCGGCCGAGGTCATCATGACCCAGCTGCACGCGGGCGGTAAGTTCGACCAGAACAGCTACAAGGTCTCCGGCGGCCTGCATGGGGTAGGCGTCTCGGTGGTCAACGCGCTCTCCGACTGGCTGCAGCTGAAGATCTGGCGTGACGGCCAGGTGCACGAGATGCGCTTCGAGCGGGGCGACGCGGTCAGCCCCCTGGTGGTCACCGGCGACGCGCCGATCCGCGAGGACGGCCCCCGCAAGGGCGAGCCGCTCACCGGCACCAGCGTCACCTTCCTGCCGTCGCTGCGCACCGGGCCGAACGAGGGCACGTTCACCGCCATCGAGTTCGACCGCAAGACGCTGGAGCATCGCCTGCGCGAGCTGGCGTTCCTGAACTCCGGCGTCACCATCCGCTTCCACGACGACCGGGGCGCCGAGCGCTTCACCGAGGTGATGCACTACGAGGGGGGCGTCGAAGCCTTCGTGCGCCACCTCGACAAGTCCAAGGCCCCCGCGCTGAAGGACCCGATCGTGGTGCGTGGCAAGCGCGAGAGCGTCGAGCTCGAGATCGCGATGTGGTGGAACGACAGCTACCACGAGCAGATGCTGTGCTTCACCAACAACATCCCCCAGCGCGACGGGGGCACCCACCTGGCCGCCTTCCGCGCGGCGCTGACGCGGGTGATCGGCGGCTACATCGAAAGCTCCGGCGCGGCCAAGCGGGAGAAGGTCAGCGTGTCGGGGGAGGACGCGCGCGAGGGGCTGACCTGCGTGCTCTCCGTCAAGCTGCCCGATCCGAAATTCTCAAGTCAGACCAAGGACAAGCTGGTCTCCAGCGAAGTGCGCCCGGTGGTGGAGGCGTTGGTCTCCGACGTACTCGGCGCCTGGTTCGAGGAGCACCCGAACGAGGCCAAGCAGGTCGTCTCCAAGATCGTGGAGGCCGCCGCCGCCCGCGAGGCCGCCAGGAAGGCGCGGGAGCTGACGCGCCGGAAGTCGGCGCTTGACATCACCAGCCTCCCCGGCAAGCTCGCCGACTGCCAGGAGCGCGATCCCGGCAAGAGCGAACTCTTCATCGTCGAGGGCGACTCCGCCGGCGGCAGCGCCAAACAGGGCCGCAACCGCGAGAACCAAGCCGTGCTGCCGCTCCGCGGCAAGGTGCTGAACGTGGAGCGCGCGCGCTTCGACCGAATGCTGTCGTCCGACCAGATCGGCACCCTGATCACCGCGCTGGGCGCCGGCATCGGCCGAGACGACTTCCAGATCGACAAGATCCGCTACCACAAGATCATCATCATGACGGACGCCGATGTCGACGGCGCCCACATCCGCACGCTTCTGCTGACGTTCTTCTATCGGCAGATGCCGGAGATCATCGACAAGGGTTACCTCTACATCGCCCAGCCGCCTCTCTATAAGGTGAGCAAGGGCAAATCCTCCCGCTACCTGCGCGATGACGGGGAGATGGAGGCGTACCTGTTCGAGGAAGGCGCGGACGGCGCGTCGCTGACCCTCGCCGATGGCGAGGTCCTGACCGGCGGCGACCTCCTGGCGCTGGTGCGCGACGCGCGCACCGCCGCCAGCCTGATCGAGCGGCTCTCCACCCGCGCCCCCGCCTTCGCCATCGAGCAGGCCTCCATCGCGGGCCTGTTCGGCAACAACCCCGACCCCGAGGCCGCCGCGCGCCGCTTCGACCTCTATGCGGAGGAGGGCGACGGTCGCTGGCGGGGTGAGCCCGGCGCGCTGGCCGGCCTGGGCCACGGCTCGGGCGGCTATGTGTTCAGCCGCGTGCGGCGGGGCGTGTCGGAGCGGGTCGTCCTGGATGATCTGCTGATCCAGTCCGCCGACGCGCGGCGCCTGGCCGAGCGGCTGGGCCCTTTGACCGAGGCCTACGCCGGCCGCGGCGCCCTGTTCCGGCGCAAGGACGTCGAGACGCCCGTGCGCGGCCCGCTCGATCTCGTGGCCGCCGTGACCGACGCCGGCCGCAAGGGCCTCAGCATCCAGCGCTACAAGGGCCTGGGCGAGATGAACGCCGAACAGCTCTGGGAGACCACGCTCGACGACAACGCCCGCGTGCTCCTGCAGGTGAAGGTCGAACACGCCGACGACGCCGACGACATGTTCTCCAAGCTGATGGGGGATTTGGTCGAGCCGCGTCGGGAGTTCATCCAGGAGAACGCGCTGGATGCGGAGGTGGATGTTTGAGGCGGACAGCCGCCGCGCATCAATAGGAGCCGCAGCGCCACCTTCCGCCCGAGTAGGCGCAGCCATACCGCGCCGCATTTCCGCGCGTGTCCATCAGCCCGCGCTGGAGGTCCGCATTGGTGTTCCGCAGGTCCTGCTGTCGCCGGCCGCCCGCGTCGAACTGCGCCCTCCGCTCTTCTGAAAGTCCGCTGATCGTCTGATCTGAAGCCCCCTGGCTCGCGCCGCACTTCGCACCCAGAGCATCCCGGTCGGATAGCCGGGCGCAATCGCGGAGGCGCCGCAAGACGGCCCGCGCCGCTTCGACCGCGCCATCCTCCTGGTCCAGCCGCTCCGAGGAAGATTGGCCGGGCGAGGGGGCGGGACCCTCGTCGGCGCGGGGCCGCGATCCGGTCGGTCGACTGAAAGCCGCGTTGGGCGAGACCGTCGACTGCACGACCGGGGCCGGGGCGGCGGCGGTCGCCGAGCGGACCTGACCGACCGCGAGCGGTTCGCGTCTGATCGCTCGCTCCAGCGTGACCTGCAGGACGGGAGGCGAGAGTTGGGCTGAAGAGCTGCCGGGAGGACGGCCGCCGAATACGAGGACGACGAGCGCCAGGGCGTTCAGTCCGACGCCGCCCGCGACGCCGGCTGCAACGGCGCTCCGGGGACGGCGTTCTGGCACTCGGTCGACCCACGGCTCTCTGGCGGCGAAAGCAACGGATGTTCGCGGCGATCTCAAGGCCGGGCGCCGCACGGCTCATCCGGGTTCCACGTCTCTTCTGTCGCTCTTTTCCTTCTCCTAGCCCCAGCCCTGTGTTCGACCCCTCCGGAGGGGTCGAACTTGCTTGGAGGGACGCCCCGCGTCCCGACGCCATCCGAACGGCCGTCGCGCGCAGGGCGGGTCAAGGCCGGAGAGCGCAGCGAAGCGGAGCGTGCCTTGACGCGGCTGAGCACGGCGGCAGGTCCACCACGTTGGGGCAGAGGCGAGTCTCACGCGCCTAGATCGGACGGCGGAGCGCCACCGTGCTCGGGCGCGTCAAGGGACGCCTTCGGCTCTCCGCTGCGCTGCGCCCTTGACCCGCCCTGCGCGCGGCGGCTGACCGGAGGGGTCGGGACGCAGGGCGTCCTTGGAAGATCGACGCGGCCTGCGGCGCGTCGAACACTGGGCTGGGGCTTAAGAGAAGAAGGAAGAAGCAGGGGGGAGGGCGCGAAGCGGGGCGGGCCGAGGCGGGCCGGCGCTGCTCCGCCTTACGCAAGCGTCACTGGACGTGGCCGGTCCGGGCGGCGTCAATCGCGCATGAGCCTTTTCCGACTCGCCGCCTTCGCCTCCGTCATCGCCCTGGTCGCCGTTCCGGCCGCCGCGCGGGCCGCTTCCGCTCGGGCCGCCCCCGTCGCCTACACCCTCTCGCCGGCGATGGACTACGGTGCGCTCACGGCCCTGAAGGTCGAGGTGCGGTTCCGCGCCGATCCGGACGGGGTCACCGAGTTCCGGTGGCTGAAGAGCTGGGCCGGGAGCGATGAGCTGTGGGCGACGGTGCGCGACCTCGACGTGCAGGGCGCCCAGGGGGTGGAGGCGCAGGGCCACGGGGTCTGGCGGATCCGGTCGCGGCCGGGCGCGCCGCTGGTGGTGCGCTACCGCGTGGTCTCGGCCTTCGACCACGACCCGACCTCCGGCGACCCGAACGCCCAGCCGCGCCCGATCGTGCGGCCGCAGTGGTTCTACGCGACGGGGGAGACGCTGTTCGGCGCCCCCGACGGCGACGACAGCGCGCCGGCCACCTTCGCCTGGACCGGCGCGCCGGCGGGCTGGACGTTCGCCTCGGACCTCCAGCACCTGTCGACGCCGGCGCGGACGGGCGTGCGCCCCGGCACGGTGGCCGACGTGCTGGAAAGCATCGCGCTCGGCGGAACCGACGTGCGGGTGACCGGCAGCCTGGCAGGGCCGGACCGCGTGCGCGTCGCCCAGCGCGGGAGCTACGACTTCTCGGCCGCGCAGTTCGACCGGCTCGCCCGCCGGATCATCGCCACCGAGCGGGCCTTCTGGGGCGACGGGCCGTCCGCCCCCTTCCTGGTCACCCTGGCGCCGCTGCAGTCCCACCCGCCGAACCGCAGCATCAGCGGCACGGGGCGCACAGACGCCTTCGCCGTGTGGTGGGACCGGCACGAGACGCTGGACCTGGCCAAGTGGCTGCTGGCGCACGAGTATTTCCACACCTGGAACAGCCGCCAGCTCGGCGGCTTCCGCGACGGGGACGACGAGGCGCTGGGCTATTGGTTCAGCGAAGGCTTCACCGACTACTACGCGCGCCGCCTCGCGCTGGCGTCCGGCGAGTGGACGCTGCAGGACTTCGCCGCCTCCTGGAACGAGGCGCTGAAGGCCTACGACCTCTCGGACGCCCGCGACATCCCCAACGCCGCCATCCCGAAGGGCTTCTGGTCGGACCCGGCCGTGAAGCAGACGCCCTACTGGCGGGGCTCGCTGATCGCGGCGGCGGTCGACGCGAAGCTGCGCAGCGCCGTTCCGGGCGGCACGGGGCTGGACGGGGTGCTCAGGGCGCAGCGCGCGCGGGCGGCGGCCGAACCGAAGCGGCCGGACTCTGACGCCTCCGTCGTCTTCCGCGAGACGCTGCGCGCGTCCCGCCCCGACCTGGACGCCTGGGTGGAGCGGGTCGCCGAGCGGGGCGAGCCGATCGTGCTTGACGCCGCCGCCTTCGCGCCCTGCTTCACCCTCTCGACGCGCCCGGCGCCGACCTTCGACCGCGGCTTCGACCTGGGCGCGACCATGCGCAACGGCCGCAAGGTGGTGGGCGTGCGGCCGGGCGGGCCGGCCGACAGGGCCGGGCTCAGGGACGGCGACCTGATCAGCATCGACGAGTCCACCGATTCCGACCCGTCGGTCGTCCGCCGCTACGTCGTGCACGAGCCCGGCGGCGGCACGCACGAGGTGCGCTACCTGCCCGTCGGCCCGGAGCGGCCGCTGCAGCAGCTGAGCGTCGCGCCCGGCCTCGACCCCGCCGCGACCGCGGCCTGCGTGCGCCTGTTCGGCGCCCGCGACAGGGCGCGAGGGACATAAGGATATCCTTATATCCGGTTGCCGCTCCCGGCCGCCCCGGCTATACCCCGCGGCGAACCGACAGGGACGCTTTCGACATGGCCGACTACATCGTGCGCGACATCTCGCTCTCCGACTGGGGGGACAAGGAGATCGCGATCGCCGAGACCGAGATGCCGGGCCTCATGGCCGTGCGCGCGGAGTTCGGGGGCGACCAGCCGCTGAAGGGCGCGCGCATCGCGGGCTCGCTGCACATGACGATCCAAACCGCCGTGTTGATCCAGACGCTGGAGGCGCTGGGCGCTGAGGTGCGCTGGGCCTCGTGCAACATCTTCTCCACCCAGGACCACGCCGCCGCCGCCATCGCCAAGGCCGGCACGCCCGTGTTCGCCGTGAAGGGCGAGACGCTGGAGGAGTACTGGGACTACGCCCACAAGATCTTCGAGTGGTCGGACGGGGGCTACCCCAACCTGATCCTGGACGACGGCGGCGACGCCACCCTCCTGTGCGTGCTCGGCCCCAAGGCGGAGCAGGACGCCTCGGTGCTGGCCAACCCGCAGAACGAGGAGGAGGAGGCGCTCTTCGCCGTGATGAAGCGCTACCTGGCCGAGAAGCCCGGCTTCTATTCGGGCATCCGCAACGCCATCAAGGGCGTCAGCGAGGAGACCACCACGGGCGTGCACCGCCTGTACGAGATGGCCAGGAAGGGCGAGCTGCCGTTCCCCGCCATCAACGTCAACGACAGCGTCACCAAGTCCAAGTTCGACAACCTCTACGGCTGCCGCGAGAGCCTGGTCGACGCCATCCGCCGGGGCACCGACGTGATGCTGGCGGGCAAGGTGGCGGTGGTGTGCGGCTACGGCGACGTGGGCAAGGGCTCGGCCGCCTCGCTCCGCCAGGGCGGCGCACGGGTGAAGGTGACGGAGGTCGACCCGATCTGCGCCCTGCAGGCCGCGATGGAAGGCTACGAGGTGGTGACGCTGGAGGATGCGGCGTCCGAGGCCGACATCTTCGTCACCGCCACCGGCAACAAGGACGTCATCACCGTCGACGACATGCGGGCGATGAAGAACAACGCCATCGTCTGCAACATCGGGCACTTCGACAGCGAGATCCAGGTCGCCGGCCTGAAGAACTTCAAGTGGGACGAGATCAAGCCGCAGGTCCACCACGTCGAGTTCCCGGACGGAAAGAAGATCATCCTGCTGTCCGAAGGCCGCCTCGTGAACCTCGGCAACGCGACGGGTCACCCCAGCTTCGTGATGAGCGCGTCCTTCACCAACCAGACGTTGGCGCAGATCGAGCTGTGGGCCAACGCCAACAGCGCGTCTCCGAAGTACAAGACTGACGTCTACACGCTGCCCAAGCACCTGGACGAGAAGGTGGCCATGCTCCACCTCGACAAGCTGGGCGCTAAGCTGACCCAGCTGAAGCCCGACCAGGCCGCCTACATCGGCGTGCCGCAGGCCGGACCCTTCAAGCCGGAGCACTACCGCTACTGAGGCCCCCCGACGCCGGGCGGCGCGATCGGGGCCGGCGGCGCTAGGGGTACACGACCTTCCCGCCGACCCCGCTCGTCGCCGCCGAGCGGGGTCGCGTTGCGCCGGCGTTCACCCAGTAAAGCTCCGCGTGGCGGTCAAGGACTTCGTAGTTCCCGAGGTTCGGAATGGCGCCGCCCGTGGACAGGAAGTCGTTCAGGGGCAGCAGGTACGCCGATCCCGCCACGCCGCCCGGCAGATCGCCGAAGTTCGTGTAGTAGAAGCTGGCCCGCTCCCGCGAGCGGTTGGACAGTCCCGAGCTCCGCAACGACCGACAGGCGTTCAGCCCGTCGGCGAGCTTCGGCGAGTAGTGGCCGCTGGCGTTGCTGATGTAGGTCAGCCGCCCGGTGGCGGTGGTGCGGATGCAGCCGGCGAACATCACGTCTCCGCCCCCAAGGAACGACGAGTGGTGCCAGAAGCCGCCGGGCGTCCTGCCGGTGCGCGAATACCATGCGCCCTCGGGCGAGACCACGAACGTCGACTCGTCCACCAGGCCGGTGGAAGAGCCCATGGTGCTGAAAGGCACGCCGCCCAGTAGGATATGGTGCGTCGTCATCTCGAGTTCGTATTGCGCCCGGTCCTCGGGCTTGCTCACGAACTGAAGCATTTGCGCGTTGTCCATCCGGAAGGCGGGAGAAGCGCTGTAAGTCTTCAGATAGCGCCGCAGGAGGTATGCGATCTCGTGGTCGCTCT
>JASLDZ010000478.1 GCA_030151985.1 Caulobacteraceae bacterium
CCCGGCTGGATCAGCGTCGTCTTGGCGTTCAGCCGCGCCGCGGGATCGTCCGCCTGAGCCTGCACCGTGGCGATGGTGACGCCCGTGGTTCCCACCGTGATCGTGCCGGGCAGCGACGATCCGGTCTGGAGGACGTTGGCGTTCAGGACGTTCGTCGAGGTGACGTCGGCGATCACTTGGTTCGCCAGCACGGTGTTGACGGCGATGTCGCCGGCGCCGACCTGCACCGTCGTGTCGGAGGCCACGGCGCTGAAGCCGCTGCGGTTCCCGGAGGTGTCGACCGACTTCAGCCACCAATAGGTGGTCGTGCCGGTGGCGATGCCGGTCCGGGTCCAGCGACCTTGCTTGCCGGGCTCGGCATAGACGATGGCGCGTTGCACCGCCGTGGAGCTGTCGTTGGTGGTCGAGCCCCACACCTCGACGCTGGCTAGGTCGGGCGCGGTGTCGTTGACCCAAGACAGCCAGTCGGCGCCGATGCCCCCGGCGGCGGCGAAGCTGGTGGGTGGTGCGGGAGCCACGGCGTCTGCCGCCGCCGTGATCGTGGTGGTGGCGCTCCACGCCCCCTTGTTGCCGGCCGCGTCCACCGCGCGGACGCGTGCGACGATGGACACGCCCGACGTGACGGTGAGCCTGTAGCCGGTCGAGGGCGCCGCGAAGACGATCTCGCCCCCGCCGCCCTGCGTCGCTCCCAGCTCGTAGGAGACGACGTCCGCCTCGATGTTCGCCGCCCAGGTCGCATCCACGTAGGAGACGCCGACGTTCGGCGAGAGCGAAGTGGCCAAGGTAGGCGCAGCCGCAGCCCCCGGAGGCGTGATGTCGGGAGCGCTGGCGGCGATCTGAGCCAGCAAGTCCGACATGGTGAGGCCGGAGTTTCCGACCAGCGCCGTGCCCGGAACGCTTGCCGTGCTGGCGGCGGTGTCCGCCCCAACCGTCACGACGCCGAGGTCGAGGCTGTTCTCGACGTTCTCCGCGCCCTGCACCGTCTGGTAGCGGACCCATAGGTGATAGCGGCCGGGAGCCAGGGCGAGGTCGATGGTGGTGACCGTCGCCGCGAAGGTCTGCTGCTTCAGCGGCCCCAGGGTATCGACGCCGCCCACGGTCGTGACGAGCGCGTATTCGACGATCACCGCCCCGGCGAACACGTTGTCCACCGTCGAGCCGTTGATGCGGATGACGTGGGTGACCGCCCCCGTCGTGGCGTCCGTCAGCGTCGTCGGGGCCGCCGCCCAGCTCGCCGGGATTGGCGCGGGGACGATGGACGGGTCGATGCCGCTGATGCCGGGCGTGGCCGGAGCGACTCCCGTGCGGCCGAGCGCGTAGGCGTGCTTGGCGTCCGTCTCGGTGCGGCAGACGAGCGTTACCTGCCCGGTAGAGAGCGAGGTGGTGCGCTTGGTGACCACCAGCTTTGTGGTCGCGAGCCCCGCCTCGGGGATGTCGATGGTGAAGCAGTCGCCCACGGCGTAGGCCCGCAGGTGCGGCTTGCCGATGAGCGTGATGTTGGGGATCTCGCGGCTGTCCGCGATGGCGTAGGCGGTGAGCTGCGCGGCCTGGTCGACCGAGGGAACGTACTCCAGCGTCAGCGGCGTGCCGACCCGCACCGCGCCGTCCTGGGCGACGTAGGTGGCCGGCGAGATCGGGGTGTCCGCCTGCACCACCTGCCAGCGATGCGCCTCGCTGGAGTAGCTGTAGAACACCGTGTTCGGCCGCTCGCGGAGCGACGTGCCGGTGTCCAGCGTGATGTCGCCGGCGAGGTCCGCCGCCGTCACCGTGCCGAGCGACACACGCGGCTCCGACACCATGCAGCTGATGCGGCCGCGGTCGTAGAGCGGCGTCGCGCCGCCCGCCTGCAGCATGGCGGTCAGGACCGACCATTTGCCGTCCTGAGAGGTCCACTGCCCGCAGATTTTCCAGCCGTTCGCGTCGGCCACGTTGGCCGCGTGCACGAAGGCCGCGACGTCCACCCCGCCGAGCTGGCCGGCGACGCCAGGCCCGCCGGCCCCGATCCCCAGGTAGTGGCGGCCGAGCCCGGTGACGCCATCCGGCAGGAAGTAGCCTAGCGCATAGTTGAGCGCGTGGATCGCCGGGTTCTCCGACCACGTCCACGAGTTGCGGGCGGTCAGGAGGTAGTCGTGTGCAGCCCCCTGCCCGGCCCAGTACTGGTCGCCTGAGCCGCCGGGGTAGTTGTTGTCCTTGCGGGGGTCGTAGCTGTGGTGACCTCTCACCACCCATTGCCGCTGGGGAACGCCGCCCGTGTAGACCGTCTGATCGTAGACGATGGTCAGCGCCGACGCGGCGAAGGTGGAGAACCCCTTGCCGTTCCACTCGGTCAGCGCACCGCCGTCGGACGCCAGCTTCACCGGCGGGCCGAAGGTAGGGTTCGGCGCGCCGCCCAGGGTCAGCGTCTGCCAGGCGTGGTTGGCGAAGACGGTGTTGGCGTAGGAGCCGTCGCCGTTCTGAGTGTAGCCGGGGTTGTAGGCCTGCACTTCGGCCTGGGGGATGTAACCGCCGCTGCACGTCTCGCCGCTGAAGGTCAGGATCGTGTCGTCGAACCGCAGCGTCTCCACCGCCTCGATCGGCCCGAGGCCCGAGAGGATGGTGAAGTGGGTCAGGTACTCGTTGCCCTGCGCCCCGTGCTCCGCCTTGTTCGACCCGCCCGAGGTGGTCTCGTAGACGAGGTTCCCGCCCACGCCATAGCGTCCCATGACGACGGGGATGGGCGCGTTCGGGTCGGCCTTGAAGCTCTGCGGGGAGCCCGCCGTGTTGACCTTCGGCTTGGGCGTCAGGAGGGCCGACGCTCCCGCGAGCGCGCCGAACTCGATGACGGCCGGGACCGCCGCTTCCACCGCAACGCCGATGGCGAGGCTGGCGCTGGCGGAGACGCCGGCGGTCAGCGCCAGCCCGGCCACGATCTCGCCCGCAGCCGTCGCGGCGCCGGCGATGGCGCTTCCCACGAAGGCGATGGCGGGGGCGAGGAAGGGCAAGAGCTAGACCCTCCAGGCTGCGAGAGGGACAACGCCCTCCACGAGGTGTGTCGCGGCCGCGACGTTCAGCTCAGGCACGTAGGCCAGAACCCGTCTGTTCGAGAGCTGGATCGCGAGCGAGGGCATCGCGTCTGCACCGCTCGGCAGCGCCAGGACATCCCCCGTCAGCGCCATGGCCGGTGGGATGCGGATGAGCCCCCAGCTATCGACCCAATCGGTCAGGGTGGCGTGGCCGGTGCGCTTCAGCGCTCGGTGGGCGCCCAAGTGCGAGCTGTAGGGGCCGGCGTCCCGAAGTGGCGGAGTGTGCTTCAAGGCGCGCAGGTGGTGCGCGACCATGCGGAGACAGTCCCGCCGACCCCACTCAAACTCCTGCCCCAGGAACTTCGCGATGGTGGACTCGGCTGCCGCCGCCCGCTCGATGAGAGTGGGCATGGCGGCCTCCAGGGCGGCTCTAGATCGGCGATGTGGGAGACGGGCGCAGCGGGCGACCGTGCGTCTCGATAGCGCAAACCCGCCCGCTGCGCTAGGTCGGTCATAATACGCGGTCGGCGTATCTTTTCCGCTAGACCCACATACGCTGGCGGCGTATAGAAGGTGCATGGACATCGTCCGCACTAAGGCTTTCGACCGCGACATCAAGCGGGTCGGCGCGTCCGATGAGGACGTGGAGGCGCTGATGGCGGAGATCGCGCAGTCGCCGACCGGCGGCGACGTCATCAAGGGCTTGGGTGGCGCGCGGAAGGTGCGGTTCGCCTTGAAGAGCCGCAAGGTCGGCAAGAGCGGCGGCGCTCGCGCCATCTACTTGTGGGTGCAGGTCGATGACGTGGCCTACCTGCTCAAGGCCTACGCGAAGAACGAGAAGGCGGACCTCTCGCCCGCCGACAAGGCCGCAATCGTGCGACTGGTCAAGGAACTGGAGACGTGATCATGGCGAAGAAGGATCGCACCGAGTTCGGCCTGGGCCTGGAGGAAGCCCTTGGAGAGGTGCTGGCGCACCGCTGCGGCGAGATCGACCTCCCCACCCGGCGCGTCGCCCCCATGACGGCGGCAGAGGTGAAGGTGATCCGCAAGGCCGTCGCCAGGAGCCCCAAGGACTTCGAGCGCCGCTTCCACGTTTCCGCCCGGACGGTCGAGGGCTGGGAGCAAGGCAAGAAGGTCGACACCACCGCCGCCACCTTGCTGCGCGTGATCGCCAAGGCGCCAGAAGCCGTGGAGCGCGCCCTGGCGGACGCTTAGAACTTCAGCTGCGTACGGCCGCCGCCGCGGTCGGTGTCGTAGTTGCGGTAGCCGGTGGCCTGGTCGGGGCGCGGCCCCTTCGCGCCCCAAGGCACGGTATGGGTGACCGATCCGACGAACACGAACCCGAGTTCGGCCGGGAAGAACTGGTTGTGCCAGCTCGACGACAGCGTGGCCGCCGCGTCGCTCAAGAACATGAGCTCCGTCGCCGCCATGACGTCGATGGTGACGCTGCGAGCGTTCCGACCGAGGTGAATGTGCCCCAGGTCTAGCGCGCCGTAGAACAGCACTTCTGGGTCGCTCACCACCGCGCCCGTCGTGATGTCCAACTCCCCTCCGAACAGGGTGATGGGAGCACCCTGAGAGATCGGCTGGCAGAGCTGCTGCTGCGCCGAGTCGCTCAACGGCGAGAGCGTGATCGAGACCTTCGGCGACTGAGTCGACAGCGCCTCCTCCAGGTCTTCCGATCCGCGCCAGGAGCCGTAGTCGCCGTCCTGGCCTACCCAAGTCGCACCGAGGAAGCTCAGCACGCCCGAGAAGTCCAGAAGCCGCAGCGACTGCGCCGCCAGCATCCCGCTCGCCGGAAGGTCGAGCTGCACGGCGTTGAAGAGGCGGCGCGCCGGCGCGCCCGCCCCCGCCAGCATCGC
>JASLDZ010000037.1 GCA_030151985.1 Caulobacteraceae bacterium
TGCGCCAGCGCCGCCGCCTGCCCGAGACCGCCGACTACGCCGCCTTCAAGGCCCGCGAGCACGCCTTCTACGAGAGCCTGGACGAGGCGCCCGACGAGCTGTGGAGCGTGCCCGACGGGCGCACCCTGCGCGTCGTCCACCAGCCGCAGCCTTTTGGAGCCCTGCTGCTGCTGTTCAGCGACATCACCGGCGAACTGAAGCTGCGCGCCCAGTACAACGCGCTCGTCCAGGTGCAGCAGGCCACGCTAGACAAGCTGAACGACGCGGTGGCCGTATTCGGTTCGGACGGGCGGCTGCGCCTGCACAACGAGGCGTTCGAGCGGTTCTGGAAGACCTCGCCCACCGCCCTCGCCGACGCCGGCGACTTCGACGGCGTGGTGGAGCTGTGCGTGCCGCTCGTGCACGACCGCGCCTTCTGGGCCGAGCTGAAGGCCCGCGTCGCCGATCCCGACCCCACCGCCCGCGCGCCCGTCTCCGGCGAGATCCGCACCTCCGACCGGCGCATCGTCGCCTACCAGACGCGCCCCCTCCCCGACGGCGCCACACTTATCGGCTTCGACGACGTCACCGCCCGGCGCGAGCTCGAGCAGGCGCTGGCCGACCGCTCCAACGCCCTGGCCGAGACCGAGCGGCTGAAGCGGGACTTCGTGGGCAACGTCTCCTACGAGCTGCGCACCCCGCTGACGACGATCATCGGCTACAGCGAGCTCCTCGACCACCAGGGCGACGCCCTGCCCGAGCGCTCCCGCGCGCACGTCGCCTCCGTGCGTCAGGCGGCGGCTCAGCTGGCGCGCTCGATCGACGACGTGCTCGACATGGCCCAGATCGACGCGGGCGAGATGGCGTTGAGCCTGGGAGACGTCGACGTCGCGCGCCTGCTGCACGACGCCGCCGCCCGCGCCGAGCGCGCGGCCGAGGAGGGCGGCGCGCGCATCCTGGTGCTGGACGATCCGCACCCGGGCGTGATCCGCGCCGACGCCAAGCGGCTGGCGCAGGTGCTCGACCACCTGATCGCCAACGCCGTCCGCTCCACCCCGGCCGGCGGAACGGTGACGCTCGACGCCAAGCGCGCGCTGGGCGAGGTGCAGGTGCGCGTGCGCGACACCGGCCGCGGCATCCCCTTCCACGTGCAGGCGCACATCTTCGACCGCTTCATCGGCCGCGACCGGGGCGGGCCGGGCCTGGCGCTGGCGCTGGTCAAGTCGCTCACCGAGCTGCACGGCGGCTGGGTCTCGCTGGAGAGCGAGCCCGGCCACGGGGCCACCTTCACCTGCCACCTGCCGGAGACCGCCTACGCAGGCGCGGCCCACCCGGAACTCGCGCTCTAGACCGCGACCACCGGCCGGGTGGACCGACTCAGGGAGAGACGCCACTTAGGCGCCATGGCCCGCGAGATCGTCCTCGACACCGAGACCACCGGCATCGACCCCCGCTCGGGGCACCGCGTCATCGAGCTGGCGTGCATCGAGGTGGAGGACATGCTCCCCACCGGCGCGCACCTGCACGTCTACATCGACCCGGAACGCGACATCGAGCCCGCGGCCGAGAAGGTGCACGGCATCAGCCGCGCCTTCCTGAGGGGCAAGCCTACCTTCGCGCATCCCGACGTCGTTGGTCGCTTCACCGAGTTCGTGCGCGACGCCCGGCTGGTGGCGCACAACGCCGCCTTCGACCGCGGCTTCCTGAACATGGAGCTGGAGCGCGCGGGGCGGCCGCCCTACCCGGAGAGCCGCTGGCTCTGCACCTTGCAGCTGGCGCAGCAGCGCTTCCCGGGCATGCACAACTCGCTGGATTCGCTCTGCAAGCGCTACCGCATCGACCTCAGCGCGCGCGAGAAGCACGGGGCGCTGGTCGACACGCGGCTGCTGTCGCTGGTCTATCTCGAGCTGCAGGGCGGCAAGGAACGCGCGCTGGAGTTCGCGCCCGTCCGCAGCGCGCCAGGAAATGTCGCGGGCCGCGCGGCGTATGGCCCGCGCCCGCGGCCGCTCGCCCCCCGCTCGACGGCGGAGGAGCGTGCGCGTCACGCCGACTGGGTGGCCGCGACGCTGAAGGACAAGGCGCTGTGGCTGGCGACCCCAGGGTTCGGCTGAGCGCCGCCTAGCTCATCGGGTTCCGCCGGTCAGGCGTGACCGGCCGCGCCGCCCTCCGCCAGTTGCGCGCGCTGCGCCTGCTGGGCGGCGTAGACGGCGGAGAAGTCGATCGGCTCCAGCAGGAAGGGCGGGAAGCCGCCCTCCGCCGTGGCGTCGGCGATGATCCGGCGGGCGAAGGGGAACAGGAAGCGCGGGCACTCGATCAGGAGCACGGGCTCCAGGTGCTCCTGCGGCACGCCCGTGATCTCGAACAGGCCGCCGTAGAGCAGCTCCACCTGGAACACCGCCTTGTCGTCGCGGCTGGCGGTGGCGCTGAGCTTCAGGTCCACCTCGAACAGGCCGTCGGGACGGCCGCGGGCGTTCATCTCGACGCCGAGGTCGATGGTCGGCTGGCTCTCGCCGCGAAGGGAGTCGGGCGCCAGCGGGTTCTCGAACGACAGGTCGCGGGTGAACTGCGCCAGCACGCGCAGGCCCGGAGGCGGCGCGCCGTCCACGCCAGGAACGGGACCGGCGCCGGGCGCTCCGTGGGTCGGGATGTCGGTCATGGGGCGCGGTCCGGTCGGAAGAGGTTCGGGAAGGGAACGGGCCGGTAGCATGGAGCCCGCCGGAGCCGCAACGACGCGGGCCGCCCGGATGGACGACGCGACGCGCTTGACCTCCCGCGCGACGCAGGGCCGCTTGTGGAGCGATGACCCCCGCTCCCGCTCCCCGAGGCGACGCCTTCGGCGCCTCGCCCGACGCCGCCAGGCCCCGCCCGAAGAAGCGCTCGCTGGTCGAGGTGATGCGCGCGCTGCGCCGGCCCAAGGTCGCGGTGATGTTCGCGCTGGGCTTCTCGTCCGGCCTGCCGTTCCTGATGATCGGCAACACCCTGGGCTACTGGCTGCGCGAGGGGGGCGTGCAGCTGGCGGCGATCGGCTTCCTGAGCTGGGCGGGGCTGGCCTACTCGTTCAAGTTCATGTGGGGGGCGGTGGTCGACCGCGCCCAGCCGCCGCTCCTCGCGCGCCTCGGCAGGCGACGCGGATGGATGCTGTGGACGCAGGCGGGCGTGGCGGCGGGCCTGTTCGTCATGGCCTTTGCGGGGCCGCACCCGGGGCTGGCGATGCAGGTGGGCCTCCTGGGCGCCGGCGCCATCCTCACCGGGATCAGCGCCGCCAGCCAGGACGTGGTGATCGACGCCTGGCGCATCGAGATCGCGGCCGACCCGGACGAGCTGAGCCTGCTCACCTCCGCCTATTCCATCGGATTCCGCATCGCGATCATCGCCACCGACGCCCTGATCCTGATCATGGCGCAGGCGATCGGCTGGGCCTGGAGCTACGCCGCCTTCGGCCTGGCGATGGGGGTCGGCGTGGGCGCGGCGCTGCTGGCGAAGGAGCCGGAGCGGGCGGACGCCGCGCTGGAAGCCAAGGAGGCGCGCGCCTCCGCGTTCAGCGGGCGCGGCGTCTACGACATCGTGCTGGAGCCGTTCGTCGCCTTCTTCCGCGCGCACGGGTGGGCGGCGGCGCTAATCCTGTCGACCATCACGCTGTACCACCTGTGCGACTATCTGCGCGGACCGATCACCAACCCGTATTACGTCGACCTCGGCATCCCAAAGCCCGTGGTGGCGGCGGTGCGCACGACCATCGGGCTGGCGGGCTCGATCACCGGCGTGATCGCGGGCGGGCTGTTCGCGCTGCGCTTCGGCTACATGCGCGCGCTGATCCTGGGCGGCGTGCTGCAGCCGATAGCGGTGCTGGCGTTCTCGCTCCTGACCTGGGTCGGCCACGACCAAGCGCTGTTCGGCGCGGTGATGACCTTCGACGGCTTCTGCATGAGCTTCGCGGGCGTGGCGCTGATCAGCTACATGTCGACGCTGACGAGCCTGGGCTACACCGCCACGCAGTACGCGCTCCTGACCAGCGCGCTGGCCTGGACGGGCAAGTTCCTCAAGGGCTTCTCGGGCGAGTGGGTGCAGCAGCTGGTGGTCCCCGGCCGCGACCTCGTCCACGCCTACGCCCTGTTCTACGCCTACGCCGCAGCGGTCGGCGTGCCCGCCCTGGCGCTGGTGCTGTGGCTGGCGGCGCTGGAGCGGCGGCGCAAGGGGGCGTTCGTGCCCCGCGCGGCCTGACGCCGAGGCCGCGCTTGCCCGCGGCGGCGCCCGCGATCATCTTCCGCGCCATGCACGACGGCGCCCTCCCGCTCCCCACAGCCCCCGCCCAGACGCTCAACTGGGATCGGCTGGACGACCTGAAATACATGAGCGAGGGCGAGGCCTGCGAGGCGCTCCTGGCCCGCAACCCGCTCTCCCCCGCCGACCGCGCCGCGGTGGTGGCGGACGCCGCGAAGCTCGTGCGCGCCGCCCGCGCCAGCGCCCGCCGCCAGGGCGTGGTGGAGAGCTTCCTGCAGGAGTTCAGCCTGGGCACCCGCGAGGGCCTGGCGCTGATGTGCCTGGCCGAGGCGCTGCTGCGCACCCCGGACGCCGAGACCCGCGACGCGCTGATCGCCGAGAAGATCGGCAGCGCCGACTGGGGCAAGCACGCGGGCCAGTCCGACAGCGTGTTCGTCAACGCCTCCACCTGGGGG
>JASLDZ010000120.1 GCA_030151985.1 Caulobacteraceae bacterium
CCTGCTCGACCTCCTTGCGCCGCTTCTTGGCGGTGTCCTGGTCGATCAGGCCGCTCGACAGGTCGGCGTCGATGGCCATCTGCTTGCCGGGCATGGAGTCCAGCGTGAAGCGCGCCGCCACCTCGGCGATGCGGCTGGAGCCCTTGGTGATCACGACGAAGTTCACGATCACCAGGATGATGAAGACGATGACCCCGATGACGAAGTTGCCGTTCATCATCAGTCGCCCGAAGGCCTGGATGACGTGCCCGGCCGGGTCGCCGCCCTCGTGCCCGTGGCTGAGGATCAGGCGCGTGGAGGCGATGTTCAGCCCCAGCCGGTAGAGGGTGGTGACGAGCAGCACCGTCGGGAAGGCGGTGAACTCCAGCGGCTTCTTGATCAGGAGCGCCGTCATCAGGATCAGCACCGAGGCGGTCAGGCTGATGGCGATGAGAAGGTCGATCAGCAGCGCCGGGATCGGCAGCACCAGCAGCAACACGACGCCGATGACGCCGAGCGCCATCGCCACCTCGCCGCGCGCCACCCAGCCGTAGACCTCCCGCAGGGTCGGGGTGGGGCGGCGGGGGGACGGGAGGGCGAGATCAGCCATCTAGGCGCGACCCGAAAAACCAGTGCGTTCTTGAAGCCGCCCAGCCGAGCTAGCCTTACGCGGACTGTTTCGTTCGGGGCCGACGGGATGCCGATCCAAAGTTTCAGAGATCGCCGCTGCGAGCGCATTCTCAGCGAGGAACCGCCGGGAGGTCGCTTCCCCGCCAACCTGCTGCGGCGCACCTTCCTGCAACTCCAGACCCTGCATAAGGCCAAGCGGCTGGAGGACCTGCGCGATCCGCCGGGCAACCGCCTGGAGGCGCTGAGCGGGGACAGCGCCGGACAGCACTCCATTCGCGTGAACCGGCAGTTTCGGATATGCTTCCGCTGGACCCCGCTCGGGGCGGCGGACGTTGAGTTCGTCGATTATCATCGTTGAGACCTCCCGTGTCCGAGAAGCCTTGGAACGCCCCGATCCATTCCGCCGAGTTCTTTCGCGAGAACTTCCTCGAGCCCTTGGAGATGTCGGGAGAGAAAGCCGCCGAAGCGCTCGATCTGCCCGTCGAGCAGATGCTCGCCTTCCTTGAGGAACGCGCACCGTTGACGGGCGATCTGGCGCTGCGCCTGTCTCAGGCGTTCGGATGTTCGGCGGACTACTGGATGAAGTGGCAGACGGATTACGAGCTCAGGCTCGCCCGTGATCGCGGCGTGCCCGAACTGCCCCGCGTACCGGGCCTGATCGCCGCCGAGTGAGCTACGCCGCATAGGCTCCCGCCCCCGCGACACCGGACTGCGGCGGCGGCACGTCGACGCCGGCGGCGCTGTACTCGTTGAGCTTGTTCCGCAGCGTGCGGATCGAGATGCCCAGGATCACCGCCGCGTGAGTGCGGTTGCCGAGGCAGTGGTCCAGCGTGTCGAGGATCAGCTGCTGCTCGACCTGCGCGACGGTGCGGCCCACCAGCCCGCCCGTGGCCGCCACCTGCGCGGCGTAGCCGGCGGTGTGAACGGCGCGGGTGGCGATGGCGGTTGCGGCGTCGGGCGGAGCCATGGGCGCGCCGTCGGAGGCGCGGATCGCGTCGGCCTCGATCTCGGCCCCGACGCTCAGCAGCACCGCGCGGTGCATGGCGTTCTCGAGCTCGCGGACGTTGCCCGGCCAGCGGTGCGAGGTCACCCGCCGCCGCGCCTCAGCCGAGAGCGGGCGGTCGGCCACGCCGTTGGCGGCGGCGTACTTCTTCGCGAAATGTTCGGCGAGCACGCCGATGTCGCCGGGCCGTTCACGCAGCGCCGGCAGGCGCAGGTTCACGACGTTCAGGCGGTAGAGCAGGTCCTCGCGGAACGTCCCCTCCTTCACCGCCTGCGCCAGGTCGCGGTTGGAGGTGGCGAGGATGCGGATGTTCACCCTCACGGGCTTGGACCCGCCCACGCGATCGATCTCGCGCTCCTGGATGGCGCGGAGCAGCTTGGCCTGCAGCCGCGCGTCCATCTCGGAGACTTCGTCGAGCAGGAGCGTGCCGCCGTCGGCCTCCTCGAACTTGCCGACGCGGCGGGCGAGCGCGCCGGTGAAGGCGCCCTTCTCGTGCCCGAACAGCTCGCTCTCCAGCAGGTTCTCGGGGATGGCGGCGCAGTTGACGCTGATGAAGGGCTTGTCGGCGCGGCGGCTCTTCTTGTGCAGGTAGCGGGCCATCACCTCCTTGCCGACGCCGGATTCGCCGGTGATCAGGATGGAGGCTTCCGACGCCGCCACCTGGTCGGCGAGCCGCACGACCGCCTCCATGGCCGGATCCTTGGAGATCATCGGCCGCTCGTCGTCGCTGACGGCGGCGAGCACCGCGGCGATCAGCTCGGCCTCGGGCGGGAGCGGGATGAACTCCCGGGCGCCGGCGCGGATGGCGTCGGCCGCGCGGCGCGGATCGGCGCCCACGCCGCAGGCCACCACCGGCACCCGGATGCGCTCGGCCTCGTTGGCGGTGATCAGCCCGGCGATGTCGAGCTCGTAGTCGACCATCAGGAGGTCGGCGCCCTGGCCCGCCCGCAGCGCGTAGGTGGCGGCTTCGCACGTCTCGACGTGCGCCACCTTCGCCCCGGCGGACATCGCCATCTTCACTGCATT
>JASLDZ010000157.1 GCA_030151985.1 Caulobacteraceae bacterium
CGTGGCGCTCCGGCGCCGCATGCCCTTCCTGGGCGTTTCCTCCCTATGAACTCAAAGCCGCTCCTCCGGGGGCGGCTTTTTTTCTGGCCTTGGCCCTCAGCCCAGCGCGGTGAAGATGAGCGCCACGACGAGCACGTCGAAGGCGCGGGCGAGGTCGAACAGGCGGGCGGGGCGGGCGCGGGTCATGGCCGCGCCTTGCAAGAAGCGGGCCGGCGTCAGAGCCTCGCGCGCACCAGAAGGCCGGGTTCGGGGCGGCGGTCGTGCTCGCCCGACCACTGCGCCTCGCCGTAGGCGCCCTTCGCCCGCGCGAGGGCGGAGGCGCCGGCCTTGAGCCCGCGGCGAGTCTCGACCTGGGCCGCCAGGAGCGCGTCGCCGGGGCCGGCCCTGCGGGACGGGGAGGCGGGAGGGGCGGGCGTGTCGGATCGGGTCATGCGCGGGGCCTTCGACCCCCGCCGCGCAAGCCGGGCGCCAGGACCTCGCGCTCAGCCCTTGTCGGCGAGTTTGGCGAGCTGCGCCTGCATCTCCTCCATCCGCCGCTTCAGGTCCGACAGGTCGTCGGCGGGCGGGGAGGCGGGCACCGGCGGCGGCTCGGGCTCGGGCGTACGGTATCCGTAGGGGGTGAAGATCTTCATCGCCCGGTCGAACAGGGCGAGGTTGGCGCGCACCTGCTCCTCCCACAGGTTGGCGCCGGGCGCGACGCCGCCCACCTTGCCGAACTCCGCCGCCAGCCGCTCCTGCTGGCGGGCGAAGGCGTCGAGACTGGCCTCCAGGTAGCTCGGCACGAAGCTCTGCATCTGGTCGCCGTAGAGGCGGATCAGCTGGCGCAGGAACTGGACGGGCAGCAGGTTCTGCCCGCGGCTCTCCTCCTCGAAGATGATCTGGGTCAGGACCTGCCGGGTGATGTCGTCGTTGGTCTTGGCGTCGTAGACCACGAAGTCGGTCCCCTGCCGCACCATGTCGGCCAGGTGGTCCAGCGTGACGTAGGTCGAGGAGGCGGTGTTGTAGAGCCGCCGGTTGGCGTACTTCTTGATCACCACCTTGGCGCCCGGCGCCTCCGCCGCTTCGGCGCGCGGGGACGGCGGGGCCTCTGCGTTCGGGTCCTGAGGCGCGTCGTCGGCCACGGCCATGCGGGCGGTTCCTTCGTCTTCTTGCACCGCACTATCGCGCCTTACGGGCGGCCGCGCCAGCGACGACCCGAGGTCGTAGCCGGGAGCGGGGTTGCGCGCGCGGGCGCCCCCGGTCCAAGCTCGCGCCCACGCCTTCCCGCCGCCCAAGGAGCCCGCCATGGCCGCGCCCGACATCGTCATCGCTTCGGCCGCCCGCACCCCGGTCGGCAGCTTCAACGGCGCGCTCGCCTCGCTCGCCGCCAGCGAGCTGGGCTCGGTGGCGATCCGGGCCGCGCTGGAGCGGGCGGGCGTCTCGCCCGACGAGGTGGACGAGGTGATCCTCGGCCAGGTGCTGCAGGCGGGCGCGGGCCAGGGCCCGGCGCGCCAGGCGAGCATGGGCGCCGGGGTGCGGCAGGAGGCGCCCGCGTGGAGCCTGAACCAGCTCTGCGGCTCGGGCCTGCGCGCCGTGGCGCTCGCCTACCAGCAGGTGGCGGGGGGCGACGCGAAGATCGTGGTCGCGGGCGGGCAGGAGAGCATGAGCAAGGCCCCGCACGCCGCCCACCTGCGCGACGGCAAGAAGATGGGCGACCTGCAGTTCGTCGACACCATGATCAAGGACGGGCTGTGGGACGCCTTCCACGGCTACCACATGGGCACGACCGCCGAGAACATCGCCGAACGCTGGCAGATCACCCGCGAGGACCAGGACCGCTTCGCCGTCTCCAGCCAGAACCGCGCGGAGGGCGCCCGCGGCTCGGGCCGCTTCAAGGACGAGATCGCGCCGGTGACCATCAAGGGCCGCAAGGGCGAGACCGTGGTGAGCGACGACGAGTACATCCGCGCGGGCGCCACCTACGAGGCCATGGCCGGGCTCAAGCCCGCGTTCGACAAGGCGGGCTCGGTGACGGCCGCCAACGCGTCGGGCCTGAACGACGGGGCCGCCGCGCTGGTGGTGATGACGGCCGATGAGGCGGCCCGGCGAGGGATCACGCCGCTGGCGCGCATCGCGTCGTGGGCCAACGCGGGGGTGGACCCGGCGATCATGGGCACCGGCCCCATCCCGGCCAGCCGCAAGGCGCTGGAGAAGGCGGGCTGGAGCGTCGGCGACCTCGACCTCGTCGAGTCCAACGAGGCCTTCGCCGCCCAGTCGCTGTGCGTGGTGCGCGAGTTGGGCCTCAACCCGGAGAAGACCAACGTCAACGGCGGCGCCATCGCCATCGGCCACCCGATCGGCGCGTCCGGCGCGCGCATCCTGACCACGCTCCTGCACGAGATGGGCAAGCGCGACGCCAAGAAGGGCCTCGCCACGCTGTGCGTCGGCGGGGGCATGGGCGTGGCGGTGTGCGTGGAGCGGTGAGCCTCCGTCACACTTGAACGTTAGCGGGATGGAGGCCGGGCGGCAGACCCGGCGGACAAGGGAGAGACACGGATGGCCAGGGTCGCGCTCGTTACGGGCGGCACGCGGGGGATCGGGCGGGGGATCGTGGAGCGGCTGGTGGCCGACGGCTTCACCGTCGCCGCGGGCTACTCCGGCAACGAGGACGCGGCGCAGGCCTGCGCCAAGGAGCTCGGCGTCCACGTGGTCAAGGGCAACGTCGGCGACTTCGACGACGCCAAGCGCGCGGTCGAGCAGGTGGAGGCCAACCTCGGCCCCATTGACGTCCTGGTGAACAACGCCGGCATCACCCGCGACGCCATGCTGCACAAGATGACCCAGCAGCAGTGGAACGAGGTGATCTTCGTCAACCTCGCCTCCCTCTTCAACATGAGCCGCAACGTGATCGAGGGCATGCGCGAGCGGGGCTACGGCCGGATCATCAACATCAGCTCCATCAACGGCCAGAAGGGGCAGATGGGGCAGACCAACTACTCCGCCGCCAAGGCGGGCGTGATCGGCTTCACCAAGGCGCTGGCGCAGGAGACCGCCGCCAAGGGCATCACCGTCAACGCCGTCGCGCCCGGATATATCGACACGGACATGATGAGCGGCATCCCCGAGAAGGTGCTGACCTCGATCGTCGGCCAAATCCCCGTGGGGCGGCTCGGCAAGGCCGAGGAGATCGCCGCCTGCGTCGCCTTCCTGGCGCGCGAGGACTCCGCCTTCATCACGGGGGCGACCATCACGGCGAACGGCGGCCAGTTCTTCGCCGGCTGAGGTCTTCGCGGCGGTGATGCGGCCGCGCAACGGTCGCGTGGCCGCCTCGCCCGCACCGCCGCACCGCCCGAAAAGCGCCCGCTTCCCCCGGCACTCCCGCAGCCATGGTTGAAGCCCTCCGACGCGTGTCCGCAGGGGTCGCGCTAGCGGCCTTTTGCGGCCTCGCGCCGGCCATGGCGGGGCAGGGCGCCCCCGGTCAGCCGTCGGGCCGGCCCGGTCAGCCGTTCGGCGCCGGCGGGTCCATCGTCCGCATCGGTCCCGGCGCCCTGCGCGGCGACCCGGCGACGGCCCACCCGGCGCTCCGCGGGCCGCAGAGCCTGGGCGAGGCGCTGTTCGGCGACCGCACCGCCGCTCGCCCGCTGCTGGGTCCCGCGCCCGGCCGCTACGCCGCCGACCCCGGCCACGCCTTCGTGCTCGACCGGCAGAGCCGGGACGTGGCGCTGGTCCGCTTCGAGGACAGCCCGGAGGTCTGGGCGCTGACCGCCGCGCCGGGTCCGCGGGGCGACATCATTTTCAAGAACGACGTGGGCGAGCCCGTGCTGCGCGCGACCCGGATGGGCGGGCTGACCCTGTTCAGCGCCGACCGGCCGGAGGGCGAGGCCGCCGCCCAGGTCAGCGCCGGCGCGACCCTGAGGGTGCCGACCAGCATCGGGCCGCAGGCGCTGATCCAGGCGCTCGCCCAGGCCTCGGCCCGCGCCAGCCGCGCCGCCCAGCACCTGATCGCCTTCGAGGCGCCCGACGTGACCGCCAGCACCGACTGGGTGTTCGCCGACGCCGCCTGGGTGGCCTCGGAAGGCTTCGTGCGCGCCGCCGCCCGCGCCGGAGGGTCCGGCCGGGGCTTCGTGGCGCGTGTGCTCGCGGTGCGCTTCATCTCGGGCGCCGCGCCGGACGTGACCGCCCAGGGGACGGTGCTGCGGATCACCGTCGCGCCCGACCGCGGCCCGGCCGGGCGCCCCTCCTCGCAGCGGGTGGCCACCAAGCTGGCGGCGCGCTGAGGGCGGTCCGGCTCAGCCCTTGAAGGCGTCCTTGGCGGCGCGGACGGCGGCGAAGGCGGCGGCGGGGGCGAGCTCCGGGTGCAGCAGGGGCGCGCGGAGCATCGGGTTGGTCGCGCGCTCCTGGCCGATCGTGGTCGGCACGGTGGGGCGGCCCGCCTCCCGCTCGGCGAACACCGCCTTCGCCCGTTCCGCGACCGCCGGGTCGGGATCGATCGAGACGGCGAAGCGGGCGTTGGCGGCGGTGTACTCGTGCGCGCACCACACCACCGTCTCCGGCGGCAGGGCGGCGAGCCGGCCGAGGCTCTCCCACATCTGCTCGGGGCTTCCCTCGAACAGCCGTCCGCAGCCGAGCGCGAACAGGGTGTCGCCCACGAACGCCGCGCCTCCGCCGACGTAGCTGACGTGTCCGAGCGTATGGCCGCCCGTCTCCACCACCGTGAAGCGGGTCTGCCCCAGCTCCACCACGTCGCCGCCCGCCACCACCCGATCCGGCGCGAAGACGCGCGCCACCTCGGCCGGGCCGACCACCTGGGCGCCGGTGGCGGCCTTGATGGCGGCGTTCCCCTGGGTGTGGTCGGGATGCCAGTGGGTGTTGAGCACGAGGTCGATCCCCCAGCCGGCGGCGCGCGCGTCGGCGAGCACCGCCTCGCCGTCCGGCGCGTCGACCGTGGCCACGACGCCCGTGGCCGCGTCGCGGACGAGGAAGCCGTAGTTGTCCTGCAGGCAGGGGAAGAGGCGGACCTCGAGGGGCATCGTGAGGGCTCCGGTTCGGGCGGCGCGAGTCGTGGCCTATAAGGCGGGTCGGACCGCGAGGGACAAGCATGCGCCGCTCCGTCGAGGA
>JASLDZ010000158.1 GCA_030151985.1 Caulobacteraceae bacterium
TGGCCCTAGGCGGCGAGGCGGCGCGGCCGCTCCCCCGGCCGCAAGGGGACCTATGACGATGCACGGACTTCGCGGCGCTTCGGCGCGTTCGCGCCTTCTCGCCACCACCGCCCTGCTGGCGCTGGGCTTCGCCGCCGGCGCCCACGCCCAGACGGGCGTCCAGCCGGACTCGGCCGGCACCACGCCCGCCGCGGCGAGCGCGGTGGCCGAGGTGGTGGTCACCCAGCGCACGACGCGCTCGGCGGTGGCCCTCGGCGCGGTCGAGATCCAGAAGATCCTGCCTGGCGTCAGCCCGCTGAAGGCGATCCAGAGCCTGCCCGGCGTGCTGTTCGAGACCGCCGATCCCTGGGGCAACAACGAGCAGAACGAGGCCCTGTTCGTGCACGGCTTCTCGACCCAGCAGCTCGGCTTCACCATGGACGGCGTGCCGCTGGGCGACCAGCAGTACGGCAACTACAACGGCCTCTCGCCCTCGCGCGCGGTCTCCAGCGAGAACGTGCGCGACGTGGTGCTGTCCTCCGGCACGGGCTCGCTGGGCGTGGCCTCGACCTCGAACCTCGGCGGCGCGATCGAGACCTTCTCGCGCGATCCCCTGCCTGAGCGCACCTTCGACATCCGCCAGACCTTCGGCAGCTACGACGCCTACCGCACCTTCTTCCGCATCGATACGGGCGACCTCGGAAACGGGAACTCGGCCTACATTTCCTACCTGCGCCAGGACCAGCGAGCGTGGGACTTCGACGGCCAGCAGTACGGCGACCAGCTGAACGGCAAGTTCGTCCACGACGACGAGCACGGCAAGCTGACGATCTACGCCGACTGGAACTCGAAGGTGGAGCCGAACGAGGACGCGACCAGCTTCGGAAACCAGCAGACGGCCGCCGCGGCCGGCTTCACGCCCTACACGCGCCCGTTCATCTATCCCAACCTGGCCGCGGGCCTCGCCTACCTCACGGGCGGCCTGCCCGGATCGCCGCCGGTGGCCGCGGGCAACAACTTCACCAACTACTTCAGCGCCGCCCAGCGCGACGACAACCTCGCCTACGTCAAGTACGACGCGAGGATCACGCCCGACCTCACCTGGTCGAACCAGATCTACGGGCACTACGACTACGGGCGGGGCATCGTGGCGGGGCCGATCAACCAGGCGGGGCTGCCGGGCCTGTTCGGCACCTATTTCCCGCAGCTGGTGGTGGGCGGCACCGGCAGCGCCACGACGCTGCAGAACATCACCAACCTGTTCGGCGGCACGGGCTACGAGGTGCGCACCACCGAATACTCCATCAAGCGCGGCGGGATCATCTCGACGCTGAACTGGCAGCTCGGGCCGCACGCGATCGAGGCGGGCGTCTGGTACGAGAACAACGAGTCGACCCAGCACCGCGTCTGGTACCCGTTCTCCGCCGCGAACGACGACCTGACGCCCTATGACGTGCCTCGCGGGCCGGCGGTGTTCCAGCAGTACGCCTTCCTGCTCAAGACGGAGGACGTGCAGGCGCACGTCCAGGACCAGTGGCGCATCCTGCCGTCGCTCCTCCTGCAGGCCGGCTTCAAGGCGAGCCTTCAGACGGCCACGGGCACGGTCACGATCCAGCAGAAGAACCTGCCGACGGTCGCCGTGCCGACCCTCTATCCCACCGGCACGATCGTCTCGAACGAGGGCTTCCTGCCGCAGTTCGGCGCGCTGTGGGACGTGACGCCGCACGAGCAGGTGTTCGCCAACGTGCAGAAGAACCTGCGCCAGTTCATCCCCTACGGCGCGGGCTCCAACTTCTACGGCTCCTCGCCCTGGAGCCTGGGCAGCCAGGCCGCCTTCGACCAGTTCAAGCGCACCGTCGATCCCGAGCACTCCTGGACCTACGAGGTGGGCGTGCGCACCAACCGGGCTCTGGACCTCGGCTGGCTGACGTCGGTGCAGGGCCAGCTGAACTACTACCACGTCGACTTCTCGAACCGCCTGTTCAACGTGGCGGCCTACAACTTCATCAACCCGGGCGCCTCGAACCTGGTCAACGTGGGCGGGGTGACGACGGACGGCGTGGACCTGGCGGCGACGCTGAACTTCGGGCCGCACTTCCGATTCTACGACGCGGTGTCCTACAACACCTCGACGTACGACGATAACTACAACACCGCGGCGACCATCGGCGGCGTCCTGACCAACACGATGGTCCCGACCGCGGGCAAGTCGGTGCCGCTGACGCCCAACTGGCTGAACAAGACCATCCTGTCGGCCAACTATGGGCCCTTCGAGGCGCAGCTCAGCGCCGACTACGTGGGCGAGCGCTACGTCACCTACCTGAACGACCTGTCGGTGAAGAGCACGTTCCAGATCGGGCTGGAGGCCAGCTACGTGCTGCCGCAGCTCAGCGCCGCGCCTTGGGCCAAGAGCGCCAAGATCAGCGTCAACGTGGTCAACCTGAACGACGACCGGGGCGTATCGACGGCGGTGGTGACAGGCGCCTCGGGCGGCTACCAGGCCTTCCCGCTGACGCCGCGGGAGGCTTTCGTGACGCTGCAGGCCACGTTCTAATGGCGGCCATGACGCGGCGGGACCTGGTGGCGGGAGCGGGGGCCCTGGCGGCGGGCGGTGCCTCCTCCGGAGAGCCGCGACGCAAGGTGGAGGTGTTCGGCCACCGGGGCGCCTGCGCGCTCCGGCCCGAGCACACGCTCGCCAGCTACGCGCTCGCGATCGCCGACGGCGCCGACTACGTCGAACCCGACCTGTGCATCACGCGGGACGGCGTTCTGGTCGTCCGCCACGAGCCGGAGATCGGGGGCACCACCGACGTCTCCTCCCACCCCGAGTTCGCCTCGCGCCGCACCTCAAAGGCCATCGACGGCGAGACGATGGAGGGCTGGTTCCTCACCGACTTCACGCTCGCCGAGTTGAAGACGCTGCGCGCCCGCGAACGCCTGCCGCAGGTGCGCCCGCAGAACACGAAGTGGGACGGCGCCTTCGAGGTGCCGACCTTCGCCGAGTACCTCGATTTCGTGGCGGCCGAGAGCGCCCTGCGCGGCCGGCCGATCGGCATGGTGCCCGAGATCAAGCACTCGACCTGGCATGCCGCCCAGGGCCTGCCGATGGAGGACCGCTTCCTCGCCGCGCTGGCCTCCCACCCTTATGCGCAACGCGCGCCGCTGGAGATCCAGTCGTTCGAGACCACGAACCTGCGCGCGCTGCGCCGCAAGCTCGGGCGGCCGGCCAACCTGCGGCTGATGCAGCTCACCGGGGAACCCAGCGCCCGTCCCGCCGATCTCGCTGCGGCGGGCGCGTCCACGGCCTGGGCGGAGCTCACGAGTGCGGAGGGGTTGAAGGCGATGGCGACCTACGCCGACACAGTCTCGCCCAACAGCCGCGTGCTGATCCCGCTCGACCCGCAGGGGCGCCTCGGCCCGCCCGCGCCGATCATCCGCGACGCCCACGCCGCAGGACTCCTGGTGCGCAGCTGGACCTTCCGGCCGGAAAACCAGTTTCTGCCCGCCGACCTGCGCAGCGACGCCGGCCCGAACGCCCGCAACCCCAAGGGCTCGGTGGCCGAGATCCGCCGCTACATCGCCGCCGGCCTGGACGGCTTCTTCACCGACGACCCTGCGCTCGGCCGCATCGCGGTGGATGGCGGCGAGGCGCCCGCGGCCTGAGCGGCTCTTCCCCTCCCTGGCCGCCGTGCTAGACCCGCGCGGGCCCGGCCCGGGCGCGGAGGACGGTTTGGACCACCCGGAGACGCCCCAGTTCAGCGTCGTGATCGCCGTCCTGAACGAAGCCGAGAACGTCGAGGCGGTC
>JASLDZ010000169.1 GCA_030151985.1 Caulobacteraceae bacterium
CGCGGTCTGATCCGAGCCTCCGCGTCCATCCCTGCTCCCCGTGAGGGCCCGAACGCGTGCGTTGGCGAAGCCCGATGCGGACGATTAGATAGGGTGTCATGGACACCGTCATCAACATCCTGATCGCGCTTTCCCTCGTGGCCGTCGTCATCCCGCTGGGATGGGGGCTGTTCGCGATGGCGCGCGGGGGCGAGTACGGCCGGGCTTGGTCGAACCGCATGATGGGCTGGCGCGTGAAGATGCAGGCCGTCGCCATCGTGATGCTGGTGATCGGCTTCTGGTACAAGGCGACCCACTAGCCGCCCGCGCGGCCCGCCGGGAGCGCCGCCTTGGTCGTCCTCAACCGCATCTACACCCGCACCGGAGACGCCGGCGCGACGCGGCTGGCGACAGGCGAGGAGGTCTCCAAGACCGACGCGCGGGTGGCGGCCTATGGCGACGTGGACGAGACCAACGCCGTGCTCGGCCTCGCGCGGCTGCACGCCGAGGGCGAGTTCGACGCGATGCTGGAGCGGATCCAGAACGACCTCTTCGACCTGGGCGCCGACCTCGCCACGCCCGAGCGCGACACGCCGCTGGGCTGGGAGGCGCTGCGCATCACCCAGGGCCAGGTCGACCGGCTGGAGCGCGAGATCGACGCGCTGAACGCCGACCTCGCCCCGCTCACCTCCTTCGTGCTGCCGGCCGGGACGCCGCTGGCCACCCACCTGCACCTCGCCCGCACCGTCTGCCGCCGGGCCGAGCGCCGCGCCGTCGCGCTGGCCGTATCGCCCGGCGAGCGTGTGAGCGCGGAGGCGCTGAAGTACCTCAACCGCCTGTCCGACCTGCTGTTCGTCGCCTCCCGGTCCGCCAACGGCAAGGGCGCGGACGACGTGCTGTGGAAGCCTGGCGCCACCCGCTGAGCCGCCTTGCGGTTTTTTAATGTGCAGCCTCGGCTCGCCCTGAGCATGATCGCCTCTCCCTTGGGCGGAGACGGCGGATGCGCACGAAGACCTGGCTTCTGACGGCGGCGGCCGTCTCCCTCCTGGCGTCGGCGGCCGGATCGGTCGCGGCGGCGGACAAGCCGCTGTACGGCGGCTGGGGCCTGGACACCGCCGGCATGGATCGGAGCGTGAAGCCGGGGGCGGACTTCTTCGACTACGTCAACGGCGCCTGGGACCGGAACACCCCCATCCCCGCGGACAAGTCCAGCTACGGCATCGACTATGTGCTGTCGGACGGGGCGGAGAAGAACCTGCGGTCGATCCTGGAGGCCGATCCCTCCACGGTCACCGGCCCGGCCGCCGCCGACGCGGTGAAGGTGCACGCCGCCTACAAGGCCTTCCTGGACGAGAAGCGGGTGAACGCCCTGGGCGCCGCGCCGCTGGCGCCCGACTTGGCCGCGATCCGGGCGGCCAAGACGCGCTCCGAGCTCGCCGCGGTGATGGGGCAGGCGCCCGAGGGCTTCCAGTCCTCCATCTTCGAGATCGGCATCCAGAACGACGCCAAGGCGCCGGACCGCTACGCCGTCTACCTGGGCCAGGGCGGCCTGGGCCTGCCGGACCGGGACTACTACCTGACCCCCGCCTTCGCGGCGAAGAAGGCGGCCTACGAGGCCTACGTCGGCCAGATCCTTGAGCTGGCCGGCTGGCCCGACCCGCAGGCGAACGCCAAGGCGGTGGTCGCCTTCGAGACGAAGATCGCGGAGGCCAGCTGGACGCGGGCCGAGCGGCGCGACCCGGTGAAGACCTACAACCCGATGACGCCCGCGGAGCTGGCGAAGCTCGCTCCCGGCTTCGACTGGGAGGCTTTCCTCAAGGGCGCCGACCTTCCGGGGCTGCAGCGCGTGGTCGTGGGAGAGAGCAGCGCCTTCCCGAAGATCGCGGCCATCTACGCCGAGACGCCCCTGCCGGTGCTGCGCGCGTGGGCGGCCTTCCACGCGGCCAACTCGGCCGCGCCCTTCCTCGACACCCGCTTCGACGACGCCCACTTCGCCTTCTACGGCAAGACGCTGTCGGGCCAGCCGGAGCAGAAGGAGCGGTGGAAGCGCGCCGTCGGCCTGGTCGACGGCGGCATGGGCGAGGCGGTCGGCCGCGTCTACGTCGCCAAATACTTCCCGCCCGAGTCCAAGGCCAAGATCGACGCCCTGGTGCGCGAGCTGATCGTGGCCATGGGGCAGCGCATCGACCGGCTGGACTGGATGAGCCCCGCCACCAAGGCCAAGGCGCACGAGAAGCTCAGCCAGTTCACCGTCAAGGTCGGCTACCCCGACAAGTGGCGCGACTATTCCGCCGTGCAGGTGAAGGAGGACGACCTGGCGGGCGACGTCCGCGCCTTCGGCCGCTTCGAGTGGAACCGGCAGGTGAAGCGGCTGAACGACCCGGTGGACCGGGCCGAGTGGGGCATGACGCCCCAGACGGTCAACGCCTACTACAACCCGACGCAGAACGAGATCGTCTTCCCCGCCGCGATCCTGGCCCCGCCCTATTTCGACCCGGCGGCGGACCCGGCGGCCAACTACGGCGGCATCGGCGCCACCATCGGCCACGAGATGACGCACGGCTTCGACGACGAGGGCCGCCAGTTCGACGGCAAGGGCGTGCTCACCGACTGGTGGACGGCCGAGGACGCCGCCAAGTTCAAGGTGCAGGCCGCCAAGCTGAACGCCCAGTACGACACCTACTCGCCCTTCCCGGGCGTGCATGTGAAGGGCGACCAGACCACGGGCGAGAACATCGCCGACCTCGGCGGCGCCCTGATCGCGCTCGACGCCTACCACAACTCGCTGCACGGGAAGCCCGCGCCGGTGATCGACGGACTGACGGGCGACGAGCGCTTCTTCCTCGCCTACGCCCAGTCTTGGCGCGACAAGCGGCGCGAGGACATGGTGCGCCAGCAGATCGCCAGCGACGTGCACAGCCCCGAGAAGTACCGGGTCAACGGCGTCGTGCGGAACATGGACCCCTGGTACGCCAGCTTCCCCTCCGTGAAGCCGGGCGACCCGCTCTACGTCGCCCCGGCGGACCGGGTGAAGATCTGGTAGGGGCGTTCGGGATCGGCGAACGCACTCTCCCATCTCCCGCTCATCCCCGCGCATGCGGGGACCCAGGCTTTTCTTCTAGAATCCCCGGTGCTGGACAGAGCAAGAGGAAGTCTGGGTCCCCGCATGCGCGGGGATGAGCGGAGACATGAGGGCCTGCCGTTGCCTTGACCGAGCGGTTGTTCGCCTCAGTCCAGCGCGGTGATCGCGCCCAGCCCGCGGGCGCGGCCGGCGTGGTCCATGCCGTAGCCGACGAGGAAGCGGGCGGGCGCCTCCCACGCCACGAAGTCGGGCGTGACGTCGCGCGGCGTGGCCCAGGGCTTGGTGGCGAAGACGGCGATCTCGACCTCGCGGGCGCCCGCCTTCTCGCAGATGCGGCGGGCGGCGAGCAGCGAGAGGCCGCTGTCGATCACGTCGTCCACGATCAGCACCTTGCGGCCGGCGACGGAGCGCTGGAGCCCCGCCCGCTCCACCACCCGCCCGCTCGTCGCGGTGTCGTCGCCGTAGCTGGCCAGCCACAGGCAGTCGAACAGGGGGTCGCAGCCGAGCCGCGCCAGCGCCCGCGTCAGGTCGGCGGCGAACCAGATGCCGCCGGTGAGGAGGCAGACGACCACGCTCTCGGCGTCGAGCCCCGGCGCGATGCGGGCGGCCAGCGCCTCCACCCTCCTCGCCACCTCCGCCTCCTCCAGCAGGATCTCGCCGGGGAGGGGGGAGGGGGGAGCGTCAGCCATGCGGGGCGGGATGTAGGGCGTAGGGGCTGTCGGCGGGAAGGGGGGCGGCCTCCGGAACGTGCGCCGGGAGGGCGGGCGCCGCGGCCTCGTGCAGGGCGGGACGGGCGGCAGGCGGCGGCGCGGCGGGGCGCAGGGCCGTGTGGCCGGCGATCCTGGCGGGGCGGGGAGCGGCCGGGCGCGCGGGCTCGAACACGAAGTCCACTCCGAACGCCGCGGCGGCCAGGGGCGGGTCGACGAAGGTGGCGCTGAACGGGCGCGACTCGCCGGCCGCGATCGGGCCGCCGGGCGCGCGCACCTGTTGCTGCGCCAGCGCCTTGCCGGCCTTGTCGAACAGCGAGACCTTGAGCAGCGCGTTGGGCCGCGCGCCCGAGGTGACGTTGCGGAGCGAACCGCTCACCACCATCACCGCGCGCCCGTTCTGCAGGCCGGGGCCGCCCTGCACGCCTTCCGGCACGAGGCCCACGGGGTTCACCGGCAGGCGCACGGCCGCATAGGCGCCGGCGGTGCGCGGCCACAGGCGCACGACGTCCACCCGGAACAGCACCGCCAGCCCCAGCACGGCGGCGAGCCCGACGCCCAGCCCCGCCCAGACCATGCCCACGGCGGCGGCTTCCCGCGTCTCGCGCTTGGCCTTCGCCTTGGCGCGCAACTGGGTGGAGACGGGCGCGGGCTTGGCGGGCGGCTCGGGCTCGGGCGGGGGGACGAGCGTCAGCGGTTCGGCCGCGCCTTCGGGCAGGGCGCGCCACTCGGCGGCGCAGGCGGCGCAGCGGACCGTGCGCCCCTGCGGCGGCACCGCGTCCTCGCCCACGAAATAGCGCGTGGCGCAGTCGGGGCAGGTCAGTATCATGCCGCCGTCCGGGCGCCGGTGCGCGCCCCCGTCCTCGGAGCCCTCGGCCGTTCGGAGCATGTCGAGAAGCGTCGGGGCATGGGCGGAGGGTGATGCGGCGGGCGGGCCCGCTGTCCGGTTCGAGGGCGTCGGCATGCGCTACGGGCGGGCGCCCGAGGTGCTGCGCGACCTGGAATTAACCCTAGATTCGGGGTCCTTCCATTTCCTTACCGGCGCGTCGGGGGCGGGCAAGTCGAGCCTGCTCAAGCTGATCTACCTGGCCCATCCCCCCTCGCGCGGCCTCATCACCCTGTTCGGCCAGGACGTGGTCGGCGCCCCGCACGACCGGCTGCCGCCCATTCGGCGGCGCATCGGCGTGGTGTTCCAGGAGTTCCGGCTGCTCGACCACCTGGACGCCTTCGACAACGCCGCGCTTCCCTTGCGCCTGCGGGGCGTGCCGCCGTCGGAGTACCGCACCGACGTGGAGGAACTGCTCGACTGGGTAGGCTTGGGCGAGCGGATGCACGCCATGCCCGCCACCCTCTCGGGCGGGGAGAAGCAGCGGCTGGCCATCGCCCGCGCCGTTGTGGGGCGGCCCGAGCTGATCCTGGCCGACGAGCCCACGGGCAACGTCGACGCCGAGATGGCGCACCGCCTGCTGCGCCTGTTCGTGGAGCTGAACCGGCTGGGGGCGACGGTCCTGATCGCCAGCCACGACGACGGGCTGGTCGCGCGCGCGGGCGCCCCGGTGCTGCACCTGCAGGACGGGCGGCTCGCGCCGAGGCGCGCGTGAGCCCGCGCGTCCACCGCCCCGGACCGCTCCTGCCGAAGGGGCAGGGGGAACGCGCGCTGGCCTTCGTGGTCGCGGTGCTGGCGGCGCTCGCCTGCCTGGCCGCCGTCG
>JASLDZ010000197.1 GCA_030151985.1 Caulobacteraceae bacterium
ATCAAGTCTGGGTCCCCGCATGCGCGGGGATGAGCGGAGGTTCAGATGGACTTCAACGACAGCCCCGAAGAGGCCGCCTTCCGCGCCAAGGCCCGCGCCTGGCTCGAGGCGAACGCGCCCAAGCGCGATCCCGCCAAGTCCACCGGCCGCCGCGCCGCCGCCGACGAGATGGCCGACGGCAAGGCCTGGCAGGCCAAGAAGGCGGAAGCCGGCTACGCCGCCATCACTTGGCCCAAGGAATGGGGCGGCGGCGGCGGCACGCCCATGGAGCAGGTGATCTTCGGCCAGGAGGAGGCCAAGCACGGCCTGAACTACGGCTACTTCACCATAGGTCTGGGCATGTGCGTCCCCACCGTCATGGCCTTCGCCGACGACGAGACCAAGGCGCGCTTCGTGAACCCCGCCGTGCGCGGCGACGAGATCTGGTGCCAGCTGTTCAGCGAGCCCGCCGCTGGCTCCGACGTCGCCGCCAGCCGCACCAAGGCGGTGCGCGCCGACGACGGCTCGGGCGACTGGATCATCGACGGCCAGAAGGTCTGGACCTCGGGCGCTCACTACTCCGACTTCGGCATCCTGCTGGTCCGCACCGACCCCGACGTGCCCAAGCACAAGGGCCTGACCATGTTCTGGATCGACATGCACGCGCCGGGCGTCGAGGTGCGGCCGATCCACCAGGCGTCGGGCGAGAGCGAGTTCAACGAGGTCTATTTCACCGGCCTGCGCGTCAAGGACAGCCAGCGCCTCGGCGAGGTCGGCAAGGGCTGGAACGTGGCGCTCGTCACCCTGATGAACGAGCGCCTGGCCGTGGGCGGCGCCACCGGGATCAACTGGCCGGAGCTCCTGGCCATGGCGCGCGAACTGCCGGGGGTGGACGGAGAGGGTAACGCTCTGCAGGACGGTGGCTTCCGCGAAAAGCTGGCGGACTGGTACGTGATGGCCGAAGGGCTGAAGCTGACCCGCTTCCGCTCCATGACCGCCCTCAGCCGCGGCCAGACGCCCGGCCCCGAGGCGTCGGTCGGCAAGGTCGTCAGCGCGCACCAGCTGCAGGACATGGCGTCCGAGGCGCTCGACCGGCTGGACCAGTTCGGCATCCTCGACGACCCGGCGGTCGCGCCCCAGAACGCGGCCTTCCAGAAGAACTGGATGTGGGCGGCGGGCCTGCGCATCGCCGGCGGCACCGACGAGATCCTGAAGAACATCATCGCCGAGCGCGTCCTGGGCCTCCCCGGCGACATCCGCGTCGACCGCGACGTCGCCTTCAAGGACCTGCCGCGCGGCGCGTGAGGGCGCGCTCACGCGGCGGTCGGGCGCGTTCAGAAGAAGTCGGGCTGCTCGGCGCGCACCCGATCCTCCATGGCGGCGACGGACGCCATCGGGCCGGACCGCCACTCGGGGTCGATCGCGCGGCCGAGGTCGAAGGCCAGCCACGCCTTCTCCGCGTCGTAGTTCGCCAGATAGAGGGCGCCGAGGTCCTTGTAGAAGCCCGACGCCCAGGGATAGGCGGCGATCGCCCGCCAGTAGTCGTCGGCCAGCGTCGGCGGCATGGCCTTGAAGATGGCGGCGTCCCACTTGTCGGCGTCCGTCGCGCCCGTGACCAGGTTGGCGAAGGTAACGTAGCTGAAGGCCCCGAAGGGCAGGGCGTCCATGTCCCCCTGCTCCGAGAGCCACTTGGCCGAGGCCCGCCGGCTCGCCGGGTCGCGGGACCCGGCCGCGGAGGAGACCGCCATGAAGCGGGCGGCGCGGGGGTCCTGCATGGCGGCGGCCACGGCCGGCCGGACGCGGTCGCCGAAAGCCTTCGCGTCGGCACCGCCCGCTTCCCGGGGGTACTGGAGCACGATGTTGAGCAGGTCGAAGGTGGCCTCCAGCCCGCGGCCATGGGAGCCGGCGTCCTGCAGCCGCGCGACGAGCGCCTCGAATTCCGGCGGATGCGTGCGACCGTCGGCGGCCTCCACCGCCCGCGCCACCCCGGCGGTGAGGTCGGGGTCGCCCTTCGGCGTCGCGCGCCAGTCGGAGGCCAGGTTCGCCGGCAGGGGGTAACCGACGCTGGCCCGACGGGCGGCGGAGACGCTCAGCACCCGCCGCTTCGGCTTTCCCGCCTCCACCAGCCGCAGCTCGATCCGCGCCGGGAGGACGGGCGACGCCGCCAGCGCGCGGCGCACCTGCGGGTGCAAGGGCAGGTGGCGCGCGGCGAACCGTATGAAACGGGTGCGCTCCTCGGCGTCCCACGTCGTCGCGGTCCCGCTCAGGCGGGCGACCACGATGTCGCCGAGCCGAAATTCCGTCGCGTCGCCCTGGCTGGAGACGGTCAGGCGCGTCTCGCCCGGCGCCGTGACGGCGAGCTCGGCCTGCGGCCAGTAGTCCTCCGTCAGCGCGGGGTCCTTGTCGATCTTCGCCGCCTTCAGCATCCCGGCGATGGCGCGGCGGTTCTGCAGTTCGTTCACTCGGATCACCGGCTGGGCATGGCAGTCGAGGCTGCCAAGGCCGCCCTTGCCGTCGGTCCAGAAGAAGTCGCGGCACAGGGCGCGATCGTCCACCCGGTGCAGGTCTCCCGTGACCACCGCCACGTATGTGGAGGTCAGGGTCACACTGGACATGCGCGCCTCGGCCGGAGCCCCGTCCTCCTCGTCGCGGAGCTGGAAGAGGAGCGCCGGTTCGGGGCCGACCGGCCGGGCCGCCCTGACCTCGTCCGAACCCGACTGCGGCCCTATCGCCGCCGGCGGCTCGCCCGCCAGAGCCGTCGACGCGGCCGCCGTCGCCAGCCAGACCGCCAAGCCGAACCGCACCATGAAGAGCCTCCCCGACCTGGCCTCGACGCTACGGCGGTTCGCCCCGCGGCGGGAGCAGCGCCCCCGGGCGAGGTCGCGCTCAACGCCGTGCGCCCATTACAATCGCGCAATCGGCCGGCGCGGGCGGTAGTGTCGGGGCGCCGCCCACCCTAGATGGACGCCTCGGCGGGGCGACGAGGAGACGGGCCGATTCTGCGCGGACGGACACGGGCGGTGCGCTGGGGCTGGATCGCGGTCGGCTTCGCCCTCATCGCGGTC
>JASLDZ010000255.1 GCA_030151985.1 Caulobacteraceae bacterium
GCGCGGTGGTCGTTCATGTAGCGCTCGAGCCGCAGCAGGATGCGCGGCAGCATCACGCGCTGCAGGGTGTCGAGGTAGGCGCGCTGCGCCGCCTTCGAGTCGGCCGACTGGTAGAGGCCGAAGGTCTGGGTGATCGGCGGGCCGGACTTGTGCGCCTCCGCATACCCGCGGGGCAGGTCGCGCAGACCGCGCAGGGTGGCGAGGCTCGCCTCCAGGTCAGGGTCGCTCTCGCGCGTCTCCACGAGGTCGATCCCGTCGGCGCGGATCTGCTGGCTGGAGTTCTGCGCGCCGGCGAGGAGCTTCTGCTGGAAGCTGCGGTTGGACAGGAAGCTGACCACCCAGGCGACCAGGATCAACACCGAGACGATCGTCACCGCCGCCAGCGCCGCCGTCAGCTGCGCCGCGCGCCGCGCCCGGGACTTGGGCGAGGAGGAGACGAGGCCCGCCTCCGGGATCATCACCTCGGTGAGCAGCCGGTTCAGGAAGTAGGCCCGGCCGCCGCCCTGCGGCGCCTTGGCCGGGGTGTCGTAGACCTGCGCCACGCCCGACAGCAGCCGGTCCATGGGCGTGCCCTGCTGGACGCCGCTGGTGAAGTAGAAGCCCCGCAGCGGCGCGGGCGCCTCAGGCGCCTTGGACGGGAAGGCGCCGTCCACGAAGCGCACCACGCGCGAGCGCAGGCTGGTCAGCTGGGCGGGGAAGCCGACGATGAGCCCCCGCCGGCGGGCGTCGAGGTCCTCCTGCAACCGCTTGGAGGTGCGGTCGTAGACGGCCTGCGCCATCTCGTCGAAGGCGCTCGCCACCGTCGCCGGATCGTGGCGCGGGTCGCTTGCGTAGGGGAAGGTTGAGCCCAGGACCGAGCGCCGGCCCTCCACGTCCAGGTCCTCGTAGAATTCGGAGAAGCCGGCCAGGAGGTCGGACTTGGTGAAGACGAGGTAGACCGGAACCGCGATCTCCAGCTCGCTCTGCAGCTCGGTCAACCGGCGGCGCACGGTGGCGGCGTGGCGGTCGATCTTGGCCACGTCGGCGCCGATCAGCTCGTCCAGCCCGATGGCGACGATCACCCCGTTCACCGGCTGCAGCGGCCGGTTCTTCTTCAGCATCGCAAGGAAGGCGGCCCAGGCGCCCTTGTCGCGGTCGGCGTCGGAGTCCTGGGTGGTGTAGCGGCCGGCCGTGTCTACCAGCACGGCCTCGTCGGCGAACCAGAAGTCCAGGTTGCGCGTGCCGCCCACGCCCTTCAGCGCGGTGTCGCTGAATGGGAAGCGCAGGCCGGAGTTGACCAGCGCGGTGGTCTTGCCCGCGCCGGGCGGGCCGATGATCACGTACCAGGGGCGGCTGTAGAGGTAATCGCGCTTGGCCCCGGAGACCGACTTCAGCCCCGCCATCGCCGCCTGCATCCGCTTGGCGACCTCCGCGTCCTCACCGGGAGCGGAGGCCTCCTTCGCCAGGCCGTCCGCCAGCGCCTTGGCGGCGCGTCGGCGGGACAGCGTGCGCCACAGCGCTACGCCGCCGAACACCAGCAGGATCAGGAGCAGGAACAGCAGCCGCACCAGCAGCGGCCGGAAGAACGGGACCACCAGCGGCAGCAGCACGCAGAACACCAGCACGGCGAACAGGGCGGCCAGCGAGGCCAGGACCCACCAGTTGCCGAAGACCTTCTTGATCGCCCCCATGGCCTTCGCTCAGCCTTTCCGCTGCAGGACGATTTCGACGCGGCGGTTGCGGCTCTTGCCGTCCGGCGTCGTGTTCGGCGCGATCGGCGAGGCGTCGCCGTAGCCCTCGGACGAGACCCGCGACCCGTCGCTCACGCGCTTCCTCACCAAGGCCGCGACCGTGTCGGCCCGCGCCTTGGAGAGCGCCTGGTTGTCGGGGAAGGTGACGGAGCCCTTGATCGGCACGCTGTCGGTGTAGCCCTCGACCTTCACCGGGCCCGGCTCGGTCTCGACCGCCTGGCCGATTCGGTCGAACAGCGCCTCGCGGCCCGCGTCGAGCTGGTCGGAGCCGGACTTGAACAGTTGGCCCACCGTGGTGCGCACCCGCACCGTGGACGGGTCCTCGACCACCACCACCAGGTGCTGGGCGATCTCGGGCGCGAGGAAGGTCTTCAGCCGCATGGCCTGCTGGCCCGCGGGCGGGGCGGGCGGCGGGGGGGCGACGCGCGACAGCCGCAGCGGCTGGTCGGGGTTGATCGCCTTGAGAGCGGTCATCGCGGGCGCGCCCGTCTGCGCCAGGATCACGCGCAGCACGATGTAGACGATGAGCAGGATGAGCGCCGCGGCCGCCGCCGCCAGGATCATCGGCGTCCAGAACGACAGCCGGCCCACCGGCGTCGGCTCGCCCTTCCAGCGCGGCGACAGCTCGGTGTTCGAGAGCTTCCGCGGGTGCTCCATCGCCTGGTAGGCGCGCTGCATCACCCCGTGATGCTCGCGCTTGCCGTTGTCGATGACGCGGTAGCGGCCCTCGAACCCGGCCGCGAGGCAGGCGTGGTAGAGCTCCAGCACGTCGCGGTACTGGGCGGGGGACGCGATCATCTCGTCCAGCAGGCGCCAGAAGCGGTCGCCGCCGATGTTCTCGTTGAAGAAACGCACCACCATGGAGCGGCGGGCCCACTCGGCGGCGTCGTTCTCCATGCCGGGCAGGTTCAGCGCCACGTCGTCGGCGGTGGCGGCGAGCGCGTACTTGGCGCGCTTGACCTCCTCGTCCGAATAGGTCCCGCGCACGGCGGCCTCGAAGGCGGCGATCATCTCGCTGGCCTTGCCGTGCAGCTGCGGCAGGTTGATCCGCGCGCGGCCGCCCCGCACCGAGGCGATCAGGGCCAGGAACGGCGAGGCCGCCGCCATCATCAGGTTGCGCGGCGCGATGCCCGCAGGCGCGGCCGGCACGTCATCGGCGGTCGGCAGCGCGGGCGACGGCGCGGCGGCCTGCATCGGCGTTCCGGCGCCCTGCAGCGGAGAAGGGCTCATCGTCGGCGCGCCGGGGGGCGAACCGGGCGGCTTGTTCGCCTGCTGCAGCGGAGAGGGACGGAAGACGGTGCGGTTGGGGCCGCCCCCGCCGGGAGGGGTGTCGCTCATCGCCTCTTCACCCACCAGAGTTCGAGTTTCAGGTCGGGCCAGTCGCCCGCGAGGTGCATGCCGACGGCCGGTGCCGTCAGGAGGTCGCGCCAGTCGGCGGCGGCGCGGTCGAGCTCGAAATAGACGAAGCCCGGCAGCACCCGGATCTGCGGCGGCGGCGTCGGCTGCGGCGCGATCGAGATGCCGGCGGCGAGCGACGACGTCACGATCTGGCGCATCTTCAGCACCGAGCCGAGCTTCACGTGGCTGGGGAAGCGGGCGCGCAACTCCTCCTGCGGCACCCGCGCCGAGACCGCGAGGTAGAAGTTGCAGGTCGAGAACAGCGCGTGGTTCGTGATCACCGCCGTGTAGGCGCCGGGTCCCACGGCCTCGAGCTTCAGCTGGCCGGCCGACTGCTCGAACATCTGCGACAGCTCGGACTGCAGCGTCTCGTAGGCGAGGTCGAAGGTGGCCTCGAGGTGCTCGTGGTCGTAGGCGGCGAACTTGGGCGGGCGCCGGTCGTCGGCGCGCACCAGCGTCGCCAGCTCCCCGGCCATGGCGCAGAAGCATTCGTACAATCGCTCGGGATGCACGCCCGGCAGCGCCTGCAGGTGCAGCAGGGTCGGCGTCCAGCGGTTCAGCGCCTGCAGGAGCAGGAAGCTGGCGAAGGTCTCGGCGCCTCCGTCCGTGGCGGTCACGGCGCGGTCGGCCAGCTCGTCAACCCGCTGCTCGGCCCGGCCGATGATGTCGCGCAGGAAGCCGGAGAGCTTGGGGCTGGCGCGGATGTCGAGGCACGGCGGGATGTAGCGGTCGTCCAGCATCACCGTGCCGTTGACCACCTCGCGCACGCGGGCGACGCCCAGGGTCACCCGCCCGTCCGTCTGCTCGCGGTTGACGCCCCAGCGCAGGTTGGGACGCGCCACCTCGATCGGCTCGGCGGTGCGCTCGCTGGAAAAGGCGTCGTAGACGTCCTCCTCGTCCACCAGCTGGCGCGCCACGGACGCCTGGGCCGATCCGCCCCGCTCGGCGAACTCCACCGTGCCGGACTGGCGGGCGGGCAGCGTCAGGTAGATCACCGCGTCGCGGGCGTCGGCGGGCACGTCCAGCGGCAAGGGCGGAGCGGTTCCGCCGGGCAGGGAGAAGGGCGTCCCGTCGGGCATGACTCCGGCGACCGAAGCGAGCGCGAACTTGCCCAACGTCGCCAGGCTGTCGTCGCCGACCATGGCGGTCAGGCCCCAGGGGTAGGGGCGCAGGCCCGCGGTCGCGCCGCGCACGAGGCTTTCGGTGAACCGATCCTGCTGCTGGAAATGCTGCGGGCGCAGGAACAGGCCTTCACGCCAAGCCACGCGGCTTTCGCCGGTCATGCGCCCTCCCGCCGCCCCGCCAGGGCCGCCCGTCGCGCGGCCCCCGGACCCCCCGGTCCGTGGTGCGGCATTCTAGACACCGGAACCGGGGCGCACGGAAGGGACGGCGGCGACAAAGCGCTGCTACGTTGTCGCAGGCTCTTCCGGGCCGGCGAGGATGGGCGCGTGGCGACGGACTCCAAGGACTTAGGCGGCGACTCTTTCGACCCCCGCACCTGGGGCAAGGGGGCGAAGGACGAGCCCGCCGCGCCCGAGCCTGCGCCCAAGCCCGCGCCGGAGGCCCCGCCTCCAGGGCCCGCCTCCGATCCAGGTCCCGCCGCCGCGAGCGACAGCTTCGATCCCCGAAGCTGGGGCAAGGCCGCGCCCACGCCCGACCCTGAGCCGGAGCCGTCCGGCGGCGCGGCGGGGGCCCCGCCCGAAGCCTCGCCGGGGCCCGCCTCCGGGCCCGCTCCCTCGCGGCGGGGACTGGTGTTCGTCGGCCTGGGCGCGGCGGCCGTCGCGGTGGGAGCGGGCGCGTGGGTCGCGCTGGGCTCGGGCCGTCGCAAGGTCGCCGCCGCGACCGGCGAGGGTGCGGCCTCCACGCCCTCCGCCGCCGCGACCGCGACCGCTACGGTGCAGCGGCAGGTGATGACGCTGGACGGCCCGGCCTCCATCCAGGCGGCGCTCTCGGCGCAGGGCCTGCACCCGCAGGCCGCCAAGGGCGCGGCCGATGCGGCCGTGGGAGCCCTGGCCGCCGGCGGGACGACGGGCGAGCTGCGGCTGGAGCTGGCGACGCTGAAGCCCGCCGCCGGCGCGCCGCCCACCGCCGAGGTGAAGCTCGTGTCGCTGGCCGTGCGCCGGCCCGACGGCTCGGGCGTCTCGGTCACCCCCCAGGCCGCGCCCGACGGGAGCCAGCGCTTCGCGGCCCTGGTGATGAAGAGCGTGACCCACGCCGCGACCCAGGTCGTGCGCGGGCAGGTGGACGCGGAAAGCTTCTACACCTCCGCCGTCTCCGCCGGGCTGTCGGACGCGCTGATCCCCGACTTCTTCCAGGCCTTCGTCTACGACTTCGACTTCCAGCGCGAGATCGAGCCCGGCGCGGTGTTCGAGGTTGCGATCGCCGGCGACGTGACGGACCAGGGAACCAGCGTCGGCAAGCGCAAGCTGCTCTACGCCGCCATGACCACGGCCAAGAAGTCGCTGGCGCTCTACCGCTACGACGCGCCGGGGGCCGGGCCGAACGACCCGCCGTGGTTCGACGGATCGGGCCGCTCGATCAAGCGCGGGCTGATGCGCACCCCGGTGGAGGGCGCGCGCATCTCGTCGAGCTTCGGCTGGCGAGTGCACCCGATCCTGGGCTTCCAGAAGCTGCACAAGGGCACCGACTTCGCCGCTCCGATCGGGACGCCGATCTACGCCTCGGGTGACGGGGTGGTGGAGTGGGCGGCGATGAAGGGGCCGAACGGCAACCTCACCATCCTCAAGCACGACAACGGCTGGGAGACCTACTATCTGCACCAGAACGCCTTCGCGCCCGGGATCGTCCCCGGCGCGCGGGTGAAGCAGCAGCAGAACATCGGCTGGGTGGGCACCACCGGCCGCTCCACCGGGCCGCACCTGCACTACGAGCTGCACATCAACGGCGAGGCGGTTGACGCCATGGCCCAGCCCATGGACGCCGGCCAGACGCTGAGCGGGGAGGCGCTGGCCGGCTTCCTCAAGCAGCGCGACGCGATCGACAAGCTGCGCGCGTCAGGCCTCTGACGCCAAGCCGCCGCGTGGCTGCCACAGGGCGGCGCAGGCGATCAGGCCCAAGAGCGCCACGGTGGCGCAGACCGAGCCGTTCATCTCGTCCGGGCCTCCCGCGAGCCAGCCGGGGCCGACGAGGTCGAGGTCGAACAGGGCGCCCAAGGGGTCGACGCCCGGGTTCGGGGTCGCGCCGACACCCCCCGCCTCGACCCAGTTCCAAGCCCAGTGCGCGGCGAGCGGCGCAACCAGGCCGCCGGTCCGGAGCGCCAGGAGGCCGAAGGCGACCCCCGCCAACGTGTCGTTTAGCCAAGCGATCGGTCCCAGCGGCCGCACCCCCGCCGAGGCCGCGGCGTGGGCGGCGGCGAACAGCAGGGCCGTGCAGCCCAGTCCCACCCACGGGCCCCAGCGGGCGGCCAGCACCGGCTGCAGCCAGCCGCGGAAGAAGGCCTCCTCGGCCCCCGCCTGGAACAGGATCAGGAGCGCGAGCGCCAGGGCGCCCATCAGCCGATGGTCGAGCGCCTCCGCCGGGCCCCCCGCGCGGACGCCGTGCGCCACGGCCAGGAGGCCGAGCGCGAGCAGGAAGAAGCCCGCGCCCAGGGCCGCGCCGACCGGACCCGCGGTGGTCGCCGGCGCCGCCGGAAGGCGGGCCGCCCGCCGCTCCACGCCCAGT
>JASLDZ010000296.1 GCA_030151985.1 Caulobacteraceae bacterium
CGGTGGTCTCGGGGCGCGGCTTCCCCTCGGCCGCCTCCGCCGAGCGGACGCTGGAGCTGCCCGTGCTGGCCGTCGCCCCGCGCAGGGCGGCGTGATGCGCGCCCGCTCCGCCGCCGAGCGCGGCCTCGGTCCCGCCGTCGACCTCTCCGAGGAGATGGCCGCGCTCGCCGACCGGCTCGCCCCGCCGCGCAAGGGGGCCGGGCGGCTGGTGCAGTTCGTGGCCGCGGCGCGGGGGGAGGGGACCTCCACCGTGGCGCGCGAGTTCGCCCGCGCCGCCTCCCGCCGGGGCGAAGGCGCCGTGTGGCTGGTGGAGCTCGACGTGCTGGCCGGCGCGCAGTTCGACGCCCTGGCGTGCGACCCCTCCACCTACGGCGAGCTGGGCGAGGCCGCCCGCGCCAGCCCCGACGACAGCGCCTTCGTCACCGTCGACCCGCCCTCCCGCCGCCCCGACGGCCGCCCCTGGCCCGACGCCGCCTACCTCGCGGCCTATCCCGTGGGCGGCGCGGATTTCTGGGTCGTGCGCCTGCGCCGCGAAGCGCTGGTCGAGGGGCAGGAGGTGCGGCTCTCCGGCGCTCCCGACTACTGGCGCGCCCTGCGCCGCCATGCGGCATGGGTGGTGGTCGACGCTCCCGCGGGCGAACGCTCCCGCGCCGCCGCGCTGGTCGCGCCGCACATGGACGCGACGCTGCTGGTGGTCTCCGCCGAGGACGCCGACGCGGGCGAGACCGCCCGCCTGCGCGACGGGATCGAGGCGGCCGGCGGTCGCTGCGCAGGCGTGGTGCTGAACCGGGCCGCTCCGCCTGCGCCGGGTTTCCTGCGTGCGTGGGGCTGAGCCGCCTCTCCTCCCCTGCGCAGCGGGGGAGGGGGACCGCCGCAGGCGGTGGAGGGGGCCGACCCGCGCGCCACGCTCGCCGGGGACGCCCCCTCCGTCACGCCGCCTGACGGCGACGCGCCACCTCCCCCGCTCCGCAGGGGAGGAGAAGGGGCGCGGATGAGCCAAGCGCTCGACACCCTTCCCTGGCCCACCGGCCGCACCGCGGCCGCCGCCCTCCCGCACCCCGTCGCCTTCGCGCTCGGCGTGGCCGTGGTCCTGACCTTCAGCCAGGGCTGGGTGATGCCGCTGCTCGGGCCGAACGGCGACCCGGAGGCGTCCGGCTTCGTGCGCGCGCTCTACGCCCCCGGCTACCTGGCGGGCGCGGTGCTGGCGTGGAGCGGGCGAAGGCGGCTGGTCACGCTGGCCGCCCGAGCGCCGCTGCTCTGGCCGCCGCTGGTGGTGATCGCGCTCTCCTGCCTCTGGTCGATCGACCCGGGGGTGAGCGGGCGGCGTGCGGTGGCGCTCGGCTTCACCGTGCTCGGCGGCCTGGGCCTCGCGGCGCGGTTCGACTGGGGTGAACTGGTGGAGGCGGTCGCCGCGGCCTTCGCGTTGCTGGTGCTGGGCTCCTACGGGCTGGGGCTCGGCAAGCCCGACTGGGGGCGGATGACGGAGCTGTTCCCCGGCGCCTGGCGCGGCCTCTGGATGGAGAAGAACGCGCTGGGCGACTTCATGGCGGTCGGCTGCACGGCCTTCGCCGCCGCCGCCTGGCTGAACCCCCGGCGGCGGTGGCTGTGGGTCGGGTTCGGGGCGATGGCCGTAGGGCTGATCGCGCTCTCCACCTCCAAGACCTCGCTGGTCGTGGCGCTGGCCGGGGCGGGGGCGCTGGGCTTCACGGCGGTCACGCGGCGGGGCGGCGTGTGGACGCTGGCGGCGGCGTTCGCGGCGGTGAGCGCGCTCGCCGCGGCGGGCGTCGTGGCGCTGACGGCCGGCGACGCGGTGTTCGCCATGCTCGGCAAGGACGCCACCCTCACCGGCCGCACCAAGGTCTGGGCCGGCGCCCTGCGCGAGGCGGCGACGCGGCCCTGGACCGGCTTCGGCTACGGCGTGGTCTGGACCGACGAGGACCGCTGGAGCCCCCGCGCCTGGATCTTCAAATACGCCGGCTTCACCGCCCACCACGCCCACAACAGCTGGATCGAGACCTACCTCGGCCTGGGGCGATTGGGGCTCGGCGCGGTGGCGCTGATGATGCTGGACGTGTGGGCGCGCGCGCTGGCCTCGGTGGCGCGCAGCCCGGCGGCGGTGTTCGCGATCCCGTTCCTGACGGTCTACAGCCTGACCATGCTGACCGAGAGCGTCATGCTGATCTACAACGACTTCTACACGACGCTGCTGGTGGCGGTGGTCGCGGGGGTGTCGTCCAGACCGGACCGCTGAGTTCTTTCCCCGCTCATCCCGGCGGAGGCCGGGACCCAGTTCTGGGAGCGTTGGAGCCGGAGCTCGCCGTTCTCGATGCCGAGCGCGGGACCACGGTCGGACCTGGGTCCCGGCCTTCGCCGGGATGAGCGGGGAGACGAAGTGCGCTCGCGGAGCGGCCGTAGAAGCGCAGGTCCGCGCCGGGCATCAGCTTGCCGAGCCCGCCCGCCGCGTCGACGGCCCGCTTCCGCCACTCCGGCCGCCCCAGCGTTCGCAGCGCCAGCGCCGCCGCGCCGTGCCCCGCCGCCTGCGCGGCGCCGACTGCCATCCAGCCCACAGCCCCCGCCCGGTCGCCGCGCCGCAGCCGCTGGCGGGTCGGGCCCTGGCCGTAGGCGAAGTTGCGCTTCAGCGCGTAGGCGAGGGTGGAGCGGTCGGCGGGGGCGAACTCCTCAACCCAGGCCTGCGCGCACCAGGCGAAGCGGGCGCCTTGCGCGGCGAGCCGGGCGAACAGCCGGTCGTCCTCGCCGCCGGTCTCGTTCGCGGCCTCGTCGAACGGCGCGGCGCCTGCGAGCGCGGTGGCGCGGCGCATGATGGAGTTGCCGCAGCCGCAGCCGTGCGCGTCGGGGATCAGGCCGGTAGAGCCCCGGTCGGCGCGGGAGAAGAAGCGTTCCAGCAGCGGCCGCAGCTCAGGCGGCGCGTCGGGCGCGCGGCCGAGCACGGGGCCGAAGGTGACGTCCGCCTCCAGCCTCCGGTGCGCGCCGACCAGCGATGTGAGCCAGCCGGGGGGCGTGACCTCGTCGTCGTCCAGGAAGGCGACGTGCGTGCCCGTCGCGGCCGTCAGCCCGGCGTTGCGCGCGGTGGCGACGCC
>JASLDZ010000386.1 GCA_030151985.1 Caulobacteraceae bacterium
CGACGCCCGCGCCTTCCGCGCCCCAGGCGGCCCCCGCCTCGTCCGATCCGGGCGCGCAGGCCGCGCCGGCCCCGTCGCTCCCGAACTGATCGACGCTCGGCACTGAGCGTCGCACCCCGCGGACTCACGTCCACGGGGTGCGGCGTGTCGGCGCGTCCTTGCGCGCGCGACCGGCGTGCGCGACTGAAGGGCGTCTCGTGCGTTGAGGCAGCGTGGCCGTGCGGGGGGAGTTGCCGTTGCCGTCAGCGGATGGGGCTGTCGCGCTGGGGGGCGGCGGGGAGATGGGCGCCCGCATCCGCGCGTACGACTGGAGCGCCGGTCCCCTCGGAGGGATCGACGGCTGGCCGCAGAGCCTCCTCACCGCAGCCCGCATCATGCTGTCGTCCCGCTTCGCCATGTGGATGGCCTGGGGGCCGGACCTCACCTTCCTCTGCAACGACGCGTATCGGCCGACGCTGGGCGTCAAGGCGGACTGGGCGCTGGGATCGCGCTCGGATCGGGTCTGGAGCGAGATCTGGTCGGACATCGGCCCCCGCATCGAGCGCGTCCTGCAGACGCGGGAGGCGAGCTGGGACGAGGGGCTGCAGCTCTTCCTGGAACGCAGCGGGTTCCGTGAGGAGACCTACCACACCTTCTCCTACTCCCCCCTGGCCGACGACGACGGGGCGGTCAGCGGGATGCTGTGCGTGGTCGTGGAGGAGACCGAGCGGGTCGTGGGCGACCGGCGCCTGCGGGTGCTGCGCGACCTCGCCTCGCGCATCGCGGAAACGCGGAGCAGCACGGAGGTGTGGCGCGCGCTGGAGGCCGCGGTCGAGGCCGAGCCGCAGGACGCGCCCTTCGTGATCGGCTACGCCGTCGCGCACGGCGAGGCGTCGCTCGCGGGGACGTTCGGGGTCGGGCCAGGCTCGCCGCTGGCGCCCCGGATGTTCCCGGTGGACGAGGCCGCGCCCTGGCCCCTCGCCGCGCTGGCCGCGGCCGGCGGCGGATCCACCGTCGTGGACCTGGACGACCGCGACGGTCTCCTCCCCGCCGGGCCCTGGAGCGAGGCGCCCAAGAAGGCGCTGGTGGTCGCCCTCGGCTCTCCCGGCCAAGCCGCGCCGGCCGCGGCGTTGGTGGTGGGGCTGAATCCGTTTCGTCCGCTCGACACCGCCTACCGCGGCTTCCTCGACCTCCTGGCGGGGCAGGTCGCGTCCGGCCTGGCGGCGGCGGACGCCTATCAGGCGGAGCGTCGCCGCGCCGAGGCGCTGGCCGAGCTGGACCGGACCAAGACCGCCTTCTTCTCCAACGTCAGCCACGAGTTCCGCACGCCCCTGACGCTGATGCTGGGGCCGCTGGAGGAGGTGATCGGGTCGGGAGACGGCCTGGACGCCGGCGACATCCGCGCCCGGGTCGAGATGGCCCACCGCAACGGCTTGCGGCTCCTGCGGCTGGTCAACGCGCTGCTCGACTTCTCTCGCATCGAGGCCGGGCGGGTGCAGGCGAGCTTCGTTCCCACCGACCTCGCGGCGCTGACGGCCGACCTCGCCTCCTCCTTCCGATCCGCCACCGACCGGGCGGGCCTCAAGCTCACGGTGGAGACGCCCGCCCTCTCCCAGCCCGTGCACGTCGACCGGGACATGTGGGAGAAGATCGTCCTCAACCTCGTCTCCAACGCGTTCAAGTTCACCTTCGACGGCGGGATCACCGTGCGGCTGGAGGAGGACGGTTCGAGGGCGCGCCTCACCGTCGCGGACACCGGCGTCGGCATCTCGGCCGAGGAGCTTCCGAGACTGTTCGAGCGGTTCCACCGCGTGGAGGGGACCAAGGGGCGCTCGTTCGAAGGTTCGGGCATCGGCCTGGCGCTGGTGCAGGAGCTGGTGAAGCTCCATGGCGGCCAGATCGCCGTGGACAGCGAGCCGGGCGTGGGCACGCGCTTCGTGATCTCCCTGCCGCTGGGCGTCGCGCACCTGCCGCAGGACCGGCTGGGCGCCGCCTCCGACGACCTGGGCACAGGCGTCCGCGCCGAGGCGTTCGTCGACGAGGCGCTGCGCTGGCTGCCCGACAGCGACCAGGACGCCGGCCTGCTCGACCTCGGCGCGGCCCACACCGGCGCGGGCGAGGGGGCGGACGCCGCCGCCACGGGCCGCATCCTCCTGGCCGACGACAACGCCGACCTGCGCGCCTACATCGCCCGCCTGCTGAGCGCGCGGGGCTACCAGGTGGAGATCGTTCCGGACGGCGAGGCGGCGCTGGAGGCGGCCCGCGCCCGGCGGCCCGACCTCCTGCTGACCGACGTGATGATGCCCCGGCTGGACGGCTTCGGCCTCCTGCGCGCCGTGCGGGCCGAGCCCGCCCTGCGGGACCTGCCCATCGTCATGCTCTCGGCGCGGGCGGGCGAGGAGGCGAAGGTCGAGGGCTTCGCCACCGGCGCGGACGACTACCTGACCAAGCCCTTCTCCTCGCGCGAGCTCCTGGCGCGGATCGCGGCCAACCTGCAGACGGCGAAGCTGCGGCGGGAGACGAACGCCGCCCTGGCCGAAAGCGAGGCGCGCTTCCGCAACATGGCCGACCACGCGCCGGTGATGATGTGGGTCACCGACCCGCAAGGCCGCTGCACCTACGCCAACCGCGCCTGGCAGACCTTCACCGGCCAGTCGGAGGAGAAGGTGCGGGGGTTCGGGTGGATCGACGCGATCCATGTCGAGGACCGCCCGGCCGCCGAGCGCGTCTTCCGCGCGGCCAACGACGCCCAGGCGCCCTTCAACACCGAATACCGGCTGCGCCGCACGGACGGCGCCTGGCGCTGGGCGCTGAACGCGGCGGCGCCGCGGTTCGGGGCCGACGGGGCGTACCTGGGCTACGTGGGCTCGATCATCGACGTCACCGAGCGGCGCGACGTCGAGGCGGCGCTGGAGCAGCGCGTCGCCGAGGAGATCGCCGCCCGCGGCGAGGTCGAGGAGGCGCTGCGGCAGGCGCAGAAGATGGAGGCGGTGGGGCAGCTCACGGGCGGCATCGCGCACGACTTCAACAACCTCCTGACCATCATCACGGGCAACATCGGCATCACCTCGCGCGCGCTGGACGCGGCGGGGGTGGAGGACGCCCGCGCGCGGCGGGCGCTCGACAGCGCGCTGAAGGGCGCCGAGCGGGCCGCCTCGCTCACGCACCGGCTGCTGGCCTTCTCGCGCCGCCAGCCCCTGTCGCCCAAGCCCACCGACGTGGACAAGCTGGTGGCCGGCATGTCCGACCTCGTGCATCGGGCGCTCGGCGAGACCATCGCGCTGGAGGTGGTCACCAGCCCCGGCCTGTGGCGCGTGGAGGTGGACCAGAACCAGCTGGAGAGCGCGCTCCTCAACCTGGCCGTCAACGCCCGCGACGCGATGCCCCGCGGCGGCCGCCTCACGATCGAGACCGCCAACGCCCAGCTCGACGACGCCTACACCGCCGCCAACGCCGAGGCCTCGCCCGGCCAGTACGTGCTGGTGGCGGTGACCGACACGGGCGAGGGCATGCCGCGCAACACCCTGGCCCGCGTCTTCGAACCCTTCTTCACCACCAAGGAGGTGGGCAAGGGGACGGGCTTGGGCCTGTCGATGGTCTACGGCTTCACCAAGCAGTCGGGCGGCCACGTCAAGGTCTACTCCGAGCCCGGCGAGGGCACGACGGTCAAGCTCTACCTGCCCCGCCTGATGAGCGCGGCCGAGGGCGCGGAGCCGGGCCCCGCCGTCGAGGCCGACCGCGCGCACGCGGGCCACTCCGTGCTGGTGGTGGAGGACGACGCCGATGTGCGCGCCTACACGGTCAGCATCCTGCGGGAGCTGGGCTACCGGGTCATGGAGGCGCACGACGGCGCCTCCGCGCTGCGCCTGCTCGAACGGCGGGGCGAGACGGTGGCGCTGCTGTTCACCGACGTCGTCATGCCGGGCATGTCGGGCGGCGAGCTGGCCGCCAAGGCGCGCGAGATCAGGCCGGACCTGAAGGTGCTGTTCACCTCGGGCTACACCCGCAACGCCATCGTCCACGGCGGCCGTCTGGATCCGGGCGTGGAGATGATCTCCAAGCCCTTCACCTACCAGGCGCTGGCCCGGAAGGTGCGCGACGTGCTGGAGCTGGGCGCGACCGGCACGGTGCTGGTGATCGAGGGCGAGGCGGGCGCCCGCACCAGCCTGACGCGCACCCTCACGGAGGCGGGCTACGTGGCCCGGCAGGCGGTCTCCGCGGCCGAGGGCCTGGGGACGGTGCGCGCCTCGCAAGGGCGTCTCGACGCCGTGGTGGTCGGCGCGCCCAGCGACAAGTCGACCCTTGCGATGGCCGTGGAGCTGCGGGCCCTCTACGCCGACCTGCCGCTGCTGGTGCTGGCGGGCGAGGACGCCGAGCGGCTGCGCCAGCGCTTCGCGGGCGACCGCTGCGTCGGCTGGCTGGATCCCGCGCGGGACCTCGGGCAGGTCGCCACGGCGCTGGCCGAGCTGGGCGTGAGCTGCCGCGGCGGCTGAACCCGCCCTCAGGCGCGCACGGTCTCCCGCAGCAGGGTCGCCGCGCAGGCGGCCGCCTGCACGCGGATGTCGGGAACCGAGGTGATCTCCCAGAACGCCCCGCGTGTCAGCGGTCCGACGCCCTGGAGGCCCGGCCGGGCGCGGCCGTCCTTCCCCACCAGCCGGCCGGCGGCGTCGACGTCGAGACCGAGGCGGCAGGCGTCGGCGCGGATCAGCCCGGCCTCGGCCAGGCCGCGCAGGAGCGGGTCGCGGACGCGGGTCAGATCGCCGTTCGGGCCCGTGCAGTTGACCACGGCGGCGGCGCGCACGCGTCGCCGCTCTCGCGTCCCCCGCGGCGACCAGGCGACCTCCAGCCCGTCGTCGACGGGGCTGACCCGCTCGATCCTCCCGGCGACGGTGGAGAGCACGCCGGCGGCGGTCAGGTGGTCGAGCTTGGAGGCGACGGCGGGCGCCAGGCGGTGGCGGTGGACGTCCCACCAGGGGCGCAGATGGCGCAGGAACCGCTCGCGCTCGGCTCGGGGCCAGCCGCGCCAGGTGGACTGCACGTGCGGCCGCAGCCCGTCGACCACCGCCCGCCAGTCGCTCACCCGCGCTAGGCGGCGCAGCTCGCGCGCCAGCAGAACGGGGCCCAGCCCCTCGGGCGGGGGCATGGCGCGGGGCGACGGGCCCTCCCCCCGGTGACGGCGGGGCAGGAGCCCGCGCCGGGACAGGGCGAGAAGGCCCAGGCCAGGCCGCTCCCGCGACAGGCGCAGGGCGGCGTCCACCATGGTCAGCC
>JASLDZ010000431.1 GCA_030151985.1 Caulobacteraceae bacterium
GCCGGTGCTGAACACGCTCGACCAGGTGGCGGCGTTCGGCGGGGCCGGCGGGGGCCACGCCGCGCTGATGATCGACACGGGGCTGAACCGGCTGGGGCTGACGGCGGAGGAGGCCCGCGCGCTCGCCGCCTCGCCCGACCGCCTGCGAGGGATCGACCTCGCGCTGGTGATGAGCCACCTGGCGTGCGCCGACCAGCCGGACCATCCCATGAACGCCGCCCAGCGGGAACGCTTCGTGCAGGCGGCCGCCCTGTTCCCCGATGTTCCGCGGAGCCTCGCCGCGTCGGACGGGCTGTTCCTCGGGCCGGACTACGCCTTCGACCTGGTGCGCACGGGCGTGTGCCTCTACGGCGGCGGCCCGCGTGGCGCGCCCGACCCCCGCATCCGCCCTGTCGCGACGCTGGAGGCGCCGGTGCTGCAGCTCCGCACCGTGGGGCCCGGCGGGACGGTCGGCTACGGAGCCGCCTTCACCGCCGACCGCACCCTGCGCGTGGCGATCGCCGGCGTGGGTTACGCGGACGGCGCCTTGCGGGCGGGCGCCCCGGCCGCCTATGGAAGCGTGGCGGGCCGACGCTGTCGCAGCCTCGGACGCATCTCCATGGACCTCATGGCCTTCGACGTCACCGACCACCCCGCCGTGCGCGTCGGCGACCCGATCGAGATCGTGGGCCGCAACGCGCCCATCGACGACGTGGCGGCCAACGCCGGCACCATCGCCTACGAGATGCTGGTGCGCCTGGGCGCCCGCTCCGAGCGGCGCTACGTGGGCGCGCGGGGGTGAACCCGCTGCGGGCGACAGGCGCGGCGACGCTCGCGCTCGTGCGCCGCTGCGGCAGGCTGGGGCTGTTCGCCCTGCGCGGGACCTACGCCGCCCTGACGCTCCCGCTCTACCCGACCCAGCTCGGGCGGCAGCTGCTGCAGATCGGCTATCTGTCGCTGCCGGTGGTCGGGCTGACGGCGGTGTTCACCGGGGCGGCGCTGGCGTTGAACATCTATACCGGCGGCGGGCGGTTCAACGCCGAGCAGATCATGCCGCAGATCGTGGCGCTGGGGATCACGCGCGAGCTCGGGCCCGTGCTCGCCGCCCTGATGCTGGCCGGCCGCGTCTCCGCCGCCATCGCCGCCGAGATCGGCGCGATGCGCGCCACCGAGCAGATCGACGCGCTGAAGACCCTCTCCACCGACCCCTTCCGCTACCTCGTCGGACCGCGCCTCCTGGCGGCGGTGGTGACGCTGCCGCTCTTGACCGCGGTGGCCGACATCATCGGCATTTCGGGCGGCTGGCTGGTGGCGGTGGCCAAGCTCGACTTCAACGACGTCACCTATGTCGAGAACACCTGGAGCTTCCTGACCAGCTGGGACGTGGTCTCGGGGCTGATCAAGGCGGCGGTGTTCGGGTTCATCGTGGCGCTGATGGGCTGCTTCCACGGCTACAACGCCTCGGGCGGCGCGCGGGGCGTCGGGCGGGCGACGACCAACGCGGTGGTGTCGGCCGCGGTCCTGGTGTTCGCGGCCGACTTCGTGCTCACGAGCTTCTTCACCCGATGAGCCAGCCGCTTCTCGACCTGGGAGACCTCCTCCCCTACCCCGCCGCGCCCAAGCTGGAGCTGCGCGGGGTGACCAAGCGGTTCGAGGGCCGCGCCGTGCTCGACGGGATCGACCTGGACGTGGCGGTCGGCCGCTCGCTGGTGATCATCGGCGGCTCGGGCCAGGGCAAGTCGGTGACGCTGAAGATCGCCATCGGCCTCATGGAGCCCGACGAGGGCGAGGTGCTGGTGGACGGGGTGCGCGCCGAGCGGCTGAAGGTGCGCGGCCAGCGGGGCGGCGGCCACGCGCGCATGGCCGCCTTCGGCATGCTGTTCCAAGGCGCGGCCCTCTTCGACTCGCTCAGCGTCTGGCAGAACGTCGCCTTCCGCCTGACCCACGCCGACCGCGTGCCGCGGGGAGAGGCGCACGACCGCGCCAACGAGGCGCTGCGGCAGGTGGGGCTCGACCCCGCGGCGGTGGGCCGCCTCTACCCGAACGAGATCTCCGGCGGCATGCAGAAGCGGGTGGGGCTGGCGCGCGCCATCGTCGCCCACCCGGAGATCCTGTTCTTCGACGAGCCGACGACGGGGCTGGACCCCATCAACGCCGACGTCATCAACGACCTGATCGTGGAACAGGTCCGCCGGCTGGGCTGCACGGCGGTCTCGATCACCCACGACATGGCGAGCGCCCGCAAGATCGCCGACGAGATCGCCATGCTGCACAACGGCCGGATCGTGTGGCGCGGCCCCGCGAGCGAGATCGACCGCTCCGGCAACGCCTACGTCGACCAGTTCGTGAACGGCCGCGCGACGGGGCCGATCACCGGGGGCGTGTAGCCTCCCCGCCCGCCGGGCGACTCGGTCCATAGCGACCCCACCATTCCTCGAAAGGCGGCGACGGCCATGGCGCGCGACGGCGCCCTCTACACCTGCCAGGCCTGCGGCGCGGTCCACACCAAATGGTCGGGACAGTGCTCGGCGTGCGGCGCGTGGAACACGCTGGTGGAGGAGCTGCAGGCCACGCGGCCGCCCGGCGCCCTCGCTCCCGCGCGCTCGAAGCGCGCCGCCGGCTTGGCCTTCGAGACCCTGGACGCCGAGACGCCAACCCCGCCGCGCATCGCCACCGGCGTCGCGGAGTTCGACCGGGTGTGCGGCGGCGGCGTCGTGCCGGGCTCGGCGATCCTGGTGGGCGGCGATCCGGGTGTGGGCAAATCGACCCTGCTGCTGCAGGTCTGCGCCGCGGCGGCGCTGAATGGCGCGCGCGTCGCCTACGTCTCCGGCGAAGAGGCGGTCGAGCAGGTGCGAGCGCGAGCGCAGCGCATGGGCGTGGGCCACGCCCCGGTGCAGCTCGCCGCCGAGACCAACCTTCGCACCGTCACCGACGGGCTGAAGAAGGAGCCGTTCGACCTCGTCGTGATCGACTCGATCCAGACGATGTGGAGCGATCAGATCGAGGCTGGCCCCGGCAGCGTCAGCCAGGTGCGGGCCGCCGCCGCCGAGCTGGTGCGCTTAGCCAAGTCCCGCCGAACGGCCGTGGTGCTGGTCGGACACGTCACCAAGGACGGGCAGATCGCCGGCCCCCGCGTGGTCGAGCACATGGTCGACGCGGTGCTGAGCTTCGAGGGCGAGCGCGGCTATCCGTTCCGCATCCTGCGCGGCGCCAAGAACCGCTTCGGCGCCACCGACGAGATCGGCGTGTTCGAGATGGGGGACGTCGGCCTGCGCGAGGTGAAGAACCCCAGCGCGCTCTTTCTCAACGAGGGCGGCGAGCGGGCGGCGGGAGCCGCCGTGTTCGCGGGCATCGAAGGCTCGCGCCCCGTGCTGGTGGAGTTCCAGGCGCTGGTGGCGCCCTCCGCCTACGGCACGCCGCGCCGGGCTGTGGTGGGGTGGGACTCGGGCCGGCTCGCCATGGTGCTGGCGGTGCTGGAGGCGCGGTGCGGCATCGGGTTCAGCGACCGCGACATCTACCTGAACGTGGCCGGAGGCCTGCGCATCTCCGAGCCCGCCGCCGACCTCGCCGCCGCCGCCGCGCTCGTCTCCTCGCAGACTGAGCAGGCGCTGCCGCAGGACTGCGTGGTGTTCGGCGAGATCAGCCTCTCGGGCGAGGTGCGCAGCGTCGGACGCAGCGACGCGCGCCTGCGCGAGGCCGCCAAGCTCGGCTTCACCCGCGCCCTTTGCCCGGCGGGGGCGGCGGAGGGGCACGGCGTGCGGCTGAGCCCCCTGTCGCGGCTGAACGACGCCGTGCGACAGATTGGCGACGACAACTGGGCCTAGGCTCCCTATATGCGCGAACGCCGGGGCAGATGAGGTAACGGACCTTACGTGACCGCCTTCGACGTCGTCGCCATCCTCATGGTCGCCGTCTCCGCCCTTATCGGGTTCGCCCGGGGGGCGGTGCGCGAGGTCGTGACCCTGGTCGCGTTCGGGGCCGCCGCCGTGGTCGCGCTCCTGGCACTGCCCTTTTCCGCGCCGGTCATGCGCGCGCTGGTGCACCGGCCGCCCTGGGCCGGCGCCGCCGCGGCGGTGCTCGTGGTGTTCGTCCTCGTCTACGTCCTGCTGCGCGTGTTCGGCGGCCAGCTCGCGCGCTTCCTGCACGCCTCGAACCTCGGCGGGCCCGACCGGGCGCTCGGCGCGGGCGTCGGCGTGGCGCGCGCGCTGGTGGCGCTCGGCGGCTTCTTCCTGCTCTACGACAAGGCCATGCCGCGTGACCTGTCGCCCGGCTGGATCACCGGCGGCGCGACCTGGCCGGTGGCGCGCGCCTCCGGCCACGCGCTGGAGAAGCTCGCGCCGCAGGGCGGGCGTCTGTCGGACGGGGTCGGGCGGCTGATGCGCGACAACGTCAAGTCCGGCTTCGGCGCGCCGGACCCGTCGGCCCGCGACGAGGACGAGGGCGCGCAGCTCGGCGGCGGCGAACTCCCGGCGCCCCGCGAGGTCGAGCCGTCTGCGCGCCGCGTCTCCGGTCAGGCCGAAGCGGACGCCGGGCGGCGCGGCCTGCAGGTGCGCCTGACCGACGAACGCCATTCGCGCCGCCTGCACACGCACGCCCCCGGCGACGAGGAGTCCTCGCGATGAACGTGGTCTCGGAAACCGCCGAGCACTGGGTCCGTGACCCGGACGACGACCGCCCCCGACTGGAGTGCGGCGTCTTCGGCGTCTGGAACCTGGAGGACGCCTCGGCGGTCGTGGCGCTGGGGCTCCACGCCCTGCAGCACCGCGGCCAGGAGGCCTGCGGCATGGCCAGCTTCGACGGCCAACGCTTCGCCACCGAGCGGCACATGGGCCATGTGGGCGACGCCTTCGGCAAGGGCGACCTCACCGCTCGCCTGCCCGGCTACGCCGCCATCGGCCACACCCGCTACGCCACCGCCGGGGGCCACGCGATCCGCAACGTGCAGCCGATGTTCGCCGACCTGGACGGCGGCGGCATCGCCATCGCCCACAACGGCAACCTGACCAACTTCCTGACCCTGCGCCGCCAGCTGGTCAGCGAGGGATCGATCTTCCAATCGACGTCCGATTCGGAGGTGATCCTCCACCTCATCGCCCGCAGCCGGAAGACCCGGGTGGTCGACCGCTTCATCAACGCCCTCCACGAGATCGAGGGCGGCTACGCGCTGGTGGCGCTGACCAACACCCGCCTGATCGGCGCACGCGACCCTCTGGGCATCCGGCCGCTGGTCCTGGGCGCGATCGAGACCGCCGCGCCCGGCCTGCCGAAGTCCGCCCCCAAATACGTGCTGGCGAGCGAGACCTGCGCGCTGGAGATGGTCGGCGCGCGCTTCGTGCGCGACGTCGAGCCTGGCGAGGTGGTGGTGATCTCCGACTCCGGCGTGGAGTCGCTGCGCCCCTTCCCCGCCGCCCGCGCGCGGCCGTGCCTGTTCGAATACGTCTACTTCTCGCGGCCGGACTCGGTCGTGAACGGCAAGAGCGTCTACGACGTGCGCAAGCGCATGGGCGCGCGGCTGGCCGAGGAGACCGGCGTCGAGGCGGACGTGGTGGTTCCCGTGCCGGACTCCGGCGTCCCCGCGGCGCTCGGCTACGCGCAGGGGTCGGGCATCCCCTACGAGCTCGGCATCATTCGCGGGCACTATGTCGGGCGCACCTTCATCCAGCCCACCCAGGGCATCCGCGAGCTCGGCGTGCGCATGAAGCACAGCCCGAACCGCGCGGTGCTCGAGGGCAAGCGCGTCGTCCTGATCGACGACTCCATCGTGCGCGGCACCACCAGCGTGAAGATCGTCCGCATGGTGCGGGAGGCGGGCGCCAAGGAGGTGCACCTCCGTTCCGCCTCGCCGCCGATCAAGTGGCCGGACTTCTACGGCATCGACATGCCCGACCGCGAGAAGCTGGTCGCCGCCAACAAGTCCATCGCCGAGATGCAGGAGATGCTGGAGGTCGACAGCCTGGGCTTCCTGTCCGTCGACGGCCTCTACTGGGCCATGGGCGAGGCGGGGCGCGACGACGCCCGCCCGCAGTTCACCGACCACTACTTCACCGGCGACTACCCCACCCGCCTGACCGACCGCGAGATCGCCGAGGGCCGCAACGCGCCGGCCGAGCGCCAGCTCAGCTTCCTGGTGGAGGCCTGACGCTTACCTCCGCCGCCTCGCCGCCCTAAGTTCGGAGCGGAGCAGGAGGC
>JASLDZ010000009.1 GCA_030151985.1 Caulobacteraceae bacterium
GCCTCCTCGCGGGCGCCCCGGGCGGCCTCCATGGCCTGCTCGCGGATGCGGCCGATCTGCGCCGCGTCGAGCACCGGGCGGGCGGGGGTCTCGCGCCGGATGCGCTCGGCCTCGGCCTGGGTGATCGGGCGCTCGGTGATCACGGTCACGTCGTCGCCTTCGGGCGTGCGGTAGCTCAGGACGTTCGAGCCGTGCTCCGCCTCGCCCCGCGCGCGATGCGAGAGGATCATCACCCGGCCGTGCGCGGAGTCGTCCATCTGCACGATGCGCGGCCCGTCCGAGAAGACGGCCTCGGGGAGGGGCGGAGGCGCGGGGGGCGCAGGCGGAGGCGGCGGCGCGGGGGCGGCGAACGCCGGCGGAGGCGGAGGCGCGGGCGGCGCCGGAGGTGCGGGCGGGGCGGCGATCGTGGCCGCCGCGGCCATCAGCGTTGCGATCAGCATGAACCTTCTCCCGCCGCCCCAGCGTTCCCCAGGGAAAGGCTGACATGGCGGGAGCCGGTGCGCACGTTACACCTTGGCAATGGCGAGGCGGGACCGCGGCTGGAGCCGGTGGAGTCCACCGCGCTGTCGGCCGTGGGATACGACGCCCTGAGCCGCACCCTGTTCGTCCGCTTCCGAGCGGGCGGGCTCTACGCCTATCTCGACGTGCCGCGGGGGACGGCGGACGGACTCATGGCCGCGCCGTCGAAGGGCGGCTTCTTCCAGGCGCGGATCGACCCGGCGTTCCGCTTCCTCAAGCTGGAGTGACGCCCCGCGCGTCGCGCTTGGCCAGCACCCGCAGCCGCAGCGCGTTGAGCTTGATGAAGCCCGCCGCGTCGCGGTGGTCGTAGGCGACCTTGCCCTCCTCGAAGGTGACGAGGTCCTGGTCGTAGAGACTGTGCGGGCTCTCGCGGCCGATCACGGTCACGTTGCCCTTGTAGAGCTTCACGCGCACGCGCCCGGTGACCTTCTCCTGGCTGTGGTCGATCGCCGCCTGCAGCATCTCCCGCTCGGGCGCGAACCAGAAGCCGTTGTAGATGAGCTGCGCGTACTTCGGCATCAGCTCGTCCTTCAGGTGCATGGCGCCCCGGTCGAGCGTGATGCTCTCGATGCCGCGGTGCGCGGCGAGCAGGATCGTGCCGCCGGGCGTCTCGTAGACGCCTCGGGACTTCATGCCGACGAAGCGGTTCTCCACCAGGTCGAGCCGGCCGACGCCGTTGTCGTGGCCGAGTTCATTGAGCTTGGTCAGCAGCGCGGCCGGGGACAGCGCCTCGCCGTCGACAGCCACGGGGTCGCCGCGCTCGAAGTCGAGCGTGAACACGTGCGGGCGGTCCGGCGCGTCCTCCGGCGAGATGGTGCGCTGGTGCACGAACTCGGGCGCCTCCACCGCCGGATCCTCCAGCACCTTCCCCTCGCTGGAGCTGTGCAGAAGGTTGGCGTCCACGCTGAAGGGCGCATCGCCGCGCTTGTCCTTGGCGATAGTGATCTGGTGCGCCTCCGCGAAGGCCAGCAGCGCCTCGCGGGACTTGAAGTCCCACTCCCGCCAGGGGGCGATCACCCGGATGTCGGGCTCCAGCGCGTAGTAGCCGAGCTCGAACCGGACCTGGTCGTTGCCCTTGCCGGTGGCGCCGTGGCTGACGGCGTCGGCGCCCACGCGGCGGGCGATCTCGATCTGCTTCTTGGCGATCAAGGGGCGCGCGATCGAGGTGCCGAGCAGGTACTGGCCCTCGTAGACCGTGTTGGCCCGGAACATGGGGAAGACGTAGTCGCGCACGAACTCCTCGCGCACGTCCTCGATGAAGACGTTCTCCGGCTTCACGCCGGCCCGCAGCGCCTTCTCGCGCGCCGGCTCGATCTCGCCCCCCTGGCCGAGGTCGGCGGTGAAGGTCACCACCTCCGCGCCGTATTCGGTCTGCAGCCACTTCAGGATGATCGAGGTGTCCAGCCCGCCCGAATAGGCGAGCACCACCTTCTTCACGGGCGCGGCGTCGGGGGCGGCCATGGGCGCGTCCTTCCAGGGGCGGGAGCTAAGGGCGCGCGTGTAGGGACCGGCGCCCGGCCGGTCAATCGCGGGTCGGGGGCCGCCTCAGATCAGCTCGAGCTTCATCGCCTTGGGGTCGCCCCTCCAGCCGCGCTCGGCGGCGGCGCGGTAGCCTTTCGCGGCGGCCGGATCGGTGCGCTCCCGCGCCTGCGCCATGACGTAGAGGGCCAGGGGATCGTTCGGCTCGAACGCCAGCGCCTTGCCCAGCTCCCGCTCCGCGCCCGCAGGATCGCCCGACAGCAGGCGCGCGGCGGCCAGCGTCCGGCGAGGCGGGAAGCCCCAGCCCGGCGGGTCGGGCCAGGTGTCGGCCTTGTCGCGCAGGTCCGAAGCCTTGGAGAGCGCGGCGATCGCCTGAGGCCAGCGCCCGCGCAGCATCGCCGCCCGACCGAGCAGCATCTGCCGCGCGATCTCGACGTAGGGCTTGGCCTGGGACGGCAGCTTGCCGCCCGACGCGCGCTGCAGCTCGGCCACCGCCTGCGCCTCCGCCTCCACGCCCGCGGCGTCCCCCTGGCGGGCGTGCGCCTCGCCGCGGGCGTAGCGCCAGATCGCCTCGTCCATCGGCTCGGCCGGCTTCGGCAGCGCCAGCACCTCGGCGGGCGAAGCGTAGCGGGCGTAGGCGAAGTAGGCGCGGGCGTGCACCTGGCCGCCGGGCTTGAACGTCTCCTGCGCCATCTTCGCGAAGGCGAGCGCGCCCGGGCCGTCCCCGCTCATCAGCGCTCCCCCCAGGCCGAAGCTGACGTTGTGTCCGTGCAGCGCGAAGCCTTGCGTCCCGCCCGGCGGGTTCAGTTCGGCGACGTAGCGCACGTCGGCGGCGGAGGCGCGGGCGTTGGCCGTCGCCGCGTCCTCATAGCGCCCGAGGCGGTAATAGATGTGGCTGGGCATGTGGATGAGGTGGCCTGCGCCAGGCGCGAGCTTGCCCAGCCGGTCGGCCGCGGCCTCCGCCCGCTTGGGATCGCCGGCGCCCTCCATCAGGTGGATTTGGAAGTGGAGCGCCGGAGCGAAATCGGGATTGCGCGCGACCACCCGCTCGATCAACGTCCGCGCCCTCCCGGCGTCGGAGCGGGGGTCGGTCATCGCCGGCTTCCAGTCGTCCTTCGTGAACTTGGCTGCGATCATCAGGGCGTTGGCTGCCTCGATGACGATGGCGTCGTCGTCGGGGAAGCGGGCGGCGAGCGCCTCCATGGCGCGGACGTAAGCCGCGTTGTCCGTTGTCGCCGCGGTTCCGCGCGCGGGGTGCCGGACCACTTCGGCCTGGATCAACCCGCGAGCCTTCGCCGATAGTGCGGCGTTGACGGGCAGCGCGGCGAGCCGCTGGGCGTCGAGAGCGGCCGCCCTGGCGGCGGCGGCCTCCTTGCCAGTGACGGGATAGTTGATCGTCGGCCCGCGCGCCTGCGCCTCGCCCCAGGCGCACATCGCGCAGTCGGGGTCCCTCTCGCGCGCCCACTGGAAGGCGCGGATCGCCTCCGGCTCGTTGAAGGCGTCGTCCAGCCGCACGCCCTGCGCGAAGTAGCGGCCCGCCTCGCCGTCGGGGCCGCCCTTCACGAGTTCGACCCTGTAGCCGGCCACGCCGAAACCCGGCGCGAGGCCCGGCGGGGCCTTGGGCGGCGCGTCGCTCTCCGCCGGGGCGGGACCGCCCGCATGGCAGCTCGGCGCCTCGCCCAGGATGGCGGCGGGAGAGTCCGGCGGCGAGGTCGCGCCCGGCCACAGCGCCAACCCCGCGGCCGCCCCGATCAGCGCCTGAACCCGCATCGCCCGCCTCTTTCGCCCGCCAGGAGCAAGCTTACGGATTTGTAGGCCGCCGTCACCCGTCAGCGACAGGCGCAGCTATGGCGGGACGGGCCGCTCGGCGCCTAAGCTCGGCTGTCGGCGCACCGCACCGGGCGCCCCTGGAGCCTCCGTCCATGCGCGCCTTCGCCGCCTCCCTTCTCGCCCTCGGCCTCCTGGGCGCCCCCGTCGCGAGCCACGCCGCGGCCGCCGCCGCCAAGCCCGCCGCGGCCGCCGACAAGCCCAAGGGCACGTCCAAGATGTCCGGCTGCGCCGCCCAGTGGAAGGCGATGAGCGCCGCCGACAAGGGCAAGTACAACGACAAGGCCAAGGGCATGAAGTCGAAGAAGGGCAACAGCCTGTCCGGCTACAACGTCTGGACCGGCGAGTGCATGAAGAAGGGCTGACGCCCTTCCCCTGAACGGGAGCGGGGCGGGCGCGGTCGGAACCGACGCCCGCCCCGCTTCATTCCGTTGCGGACCGTCCATCACGGAGACCGCAGCCATGTCCGACGCCACCAAGGATCCCGCCGAGCTCGAGAAGCGGCTCTGGAAGGAGCTGGACGACGCCAAGTTCGGGATGCTGGGCCTCGTCGGCGGCGAGCCGCACCATATGCAGCCGATGACCGCCTTCGCCGACAAGGCGGCGAGCGCGATCTGGTTCTACACCTCCATGACCACCGACCTGTTCCGCGATGCAGGCTCCGGCCACGACGCCATGCTGTGCGTGATGGCGAAGGACAACGAGTTCCAGGCCTGCCTGCATGGCGTGCTGAAGCCCTCGCAGGACCGCGCCAAGATCGACGAATATTGGTCGCCCTTCGTCTCCGCCTGGTTCCCGGACGGCAAGGACGACCCGAACCTCGTGATGATGAAGCTGGACCTGAAGGACGCGCGCGTCTGGGCGGCCCGGCGCGGGCCCTTCACCTATCCGTTCCAGGTGGCCAAGGCGAACGCCACCCACACCCTGCCGGACGTGGGCGGCAAGGCCGACCTCGATCTGCGCTGACAGGCCTCAGCGGGCGGAGGCGAACGCTCCGCCCGTAGCCGCGGCCGACGACGAGCCGCCGATGGCGGAGGCGGCGCGGGTGAGCGTGTCCAGCGCCTTGTAGACGAATCCGTAGGTCGGATAGACCGTCGTGCCCAGGTCGCCCTTGGGGTCGTACCAGACCTTGACCTGGCTCCAGTCGCCGCCCGGCGAGACGTCGACCACGGTGACGTCCTTTTCCACCTGCCCCCGCTTGCCGCCCAGGAGCGACCAGTTGGCGTGGGTCACCTGGATGATGCGGTCGGTCAGCACCTGGCTCACCACCGCCACGTGGCCCAGGCGCATCGCGCCATAGGGACGGAACACCAGCACCGAGCCCGCCTTGGGCGCCGCGCCCCGAGCGTACTTGCCCGCCGCCTGGCTCCACCAGGTCCAGGCGTCGCCGAAGATCTGGATGCCGGTGAACAGCCGGGCGAACTGCGCGCACTGCCAGCCGGTGGCCTTGACGGGGCCGGTGAAGGCGTCGACCGGCGGGTTGGCGGCGGCGTCCCGCGCGGTCTGCGGCGTGAAGGCGGCGAAGGCGGCCGACGCGGCCCGACGCAGGCTGGAGGCGGGCGTCTCGGCGGAAGGAAGGTCGGCGACCAGGCTCTCGGCGGAGACGTCGCGGGCCGGGGCGGGAGCCGCCGCGGCCTGGGCATGCGAGGCGGCGAACAGGGCCGCCGACGCGAAGGCGGCCGCGCATCCGGCCGTCAAGCGTTGCAACATCACGCGGTTTTCCCTGCCGCCTCGGGTACGTCGTGACGCTAGCTTCACCGCGGTTAGGTGAACAATGCGTAATCAGGCCGCGGTGCGCGGTCGTTCGTCGCAGGCGGCGCCCGCCTCCTCGACCGGCCGGTAGCCGGCTCCGCGGAGGAGGTCGCGGAGGAACAGGCGCGCGGGCCGCTCCACGACCTGGTGCGTCGCCAGCGCGCACCCCAGCACCCCGACCACCAGCGCCACGCCCAGGAACGGCGGCCAGGCGGCGCCTTCCGTCAACGGCGTGAACCGCGTCGCGACGCCCGCCAGCCCGGCCCGCCAAGGAATGGCGACCATGTAGAGCGCGAAGCTCGCCTCGCCCAGGTAGACGGCCGGTCGCGAGGCCAGAACCGGAGAGCCGTGCCGCGCCATCTCGGCGAGCGCCAGGATCAGGCCTCCGCAGGCGGCCACCGTCACCGCGTCAGGCGCGGCGAGCGCGGCGGCGACCACCACGATCGCGGCGAACAGGGCCGCCGCCAGGTGCGCCTCGCGCCGACTGCGCGTCACACCCGACCGCCACCCGAGGTACAGGGCGCAGCCGTAGGCGAAGGGCGGCGCGATCCGCAGCGCGCCCCAGGCGATCGTCGCCTGGGTGAGCGGGAAGCCGGCGATCCTGGGGAAGAGGGCGTAGCTTCCCGCCAAGAGCGCCAGGGCGGCGGCCAGCGCCAGGGTCGGCCGCGCCTTCAGCCGCCAGGCCGCCCAGGCGAACCCGGGAAAGGCGAGATAGGCCGCCCACTCCGCCGATATCGACCACGAGGGGTGGTTCCACGCCGCGCTCGGCGCCAGGCCCCACGCCTGGGTCAGGGTGAGGTTGGCCGGGAGCGCCCGCCAGTCGAGCACGCCATGCGCCGACGGCCGCCCCATCGCCGCCGCCGCCAGCCCCATCGCCCCCATGGCCGCCAGCGTGAACAGGTGCGTCGGGTAGATGCGCGCCACTCGCGCCCACAGGAACCCGCCATAGCCCTGCCGCCCTGCGCCGAACGCGTCGAGATAGACGTGGCAGAGGATGAAGCCCGACAGCACGAAAAAGGCCTCGACCCCGAGGTAGCCCTTCGCCACCAGCCCCGAAGGCGCGACGCCGAACAGGTCGATCCAATAGTGGTAGGCCACCACCCACGCCGCCGCGATCACGCGGAAGCTGGTGAGCTGGCGCAGGTTGGCGGGCATCCTCAAGGCTCCGGAGGCGACGGACCTCGGCCGGAACCTAACGGCGCGGCGACAACGCGACGCTAACGCGGGCCGCCGCGCCGGAAGACGGCGGTGGCGGAGGCGACCAGCCCGCCGTCCGCGGCGCGCGCCTCGGCGCCCAGGAAGACCAGCGTGCGCGTGGCCCGCTCCACCCAGGCGCGGCAGGCGAGCGGCTCGTCCGGGCTGACGGAGGCCGCGCCCAATTCCAGCGCGACGGAGACCGGGCTGGCGTCGGCGCCTGCAGCGTCCGCCAGGTGCGGGGCCAGCGCCGCGGCGACGCGCGCCCAGCCCTCGCCCGCCCCCCGCGAAGCGCGCGCCGTCTGCGGGGCCGAAGGGTCGTTCATCACGGCGAAGCTCTCGACGCCGCCTCGGGCTGCGTCAAGTCAGGCAAGCGCGTGAGGGCGGCGGGCAAAGAAAGGGCCCGGCGTCGGGGAGGACGCCGGGCCGCGAGGCAGGGTCGAACTTGAGGAGGACGCGAGGCGCTCAGCGGGCGCTGGCGACCTCGGCCGCGGCGGGAGCCTTGGCGACGGTCGAGCCGCCCAGGCCGGCGTCGCACTTGGCGAGGCGGGCGGCGTCGAAGCTGTTGTAGGCGGCGACGGGGCCGACCTCCTTGGCCAGCGCGCGGCAGCCTTCCAGCCCCAGCGTGCGGTCGGTGGTGGCCTCGGCGCGGCAGGTGTCGCCCGCGCAGTTCCACATCGCGCCGGCGGCGACGAACTTCACCGGCGAGGCGACGGGCGACTGGAGCTGGACGGACAGCGGCTGGCCGGCGAAGGCGGCGGGCGCGGCGAAGACGGCGGCGGCGAGCGAGGCGCCGGCGAACAGGGGGGCGAAGGCTTGGCGGATCATGGCGACGACTCCTGAAGAGGAGCGGCGGGCGCCTTCCGGGGAGGAAGAAGGCCGCGGCGGGTTTCGATCTGAACGCTGTTAAAACCGAACTGAGCGTTGTTTAGATCAGGCCCGGACGCGACGCAAGGGGCGGTTCGGCTTTTTTTCCGGAGCTTGGCGAGGCGGCGCGACGGCGCCTCGCCGACGCGTCGTGCTAGGCGAGCGAGGCGTCGATGCCCTTACAGGCCTCGACCAGGCCCTTCACCGAGGCCACCGACTTGGCGAACATCTCGGTCTCGGCCGCATCGAGCGGGAACTCGATCACCCGCTCCGCCCCGCCCGCGCCGATCACCGCCGGCACGCCGACGTACATGTCGCTCTGGCCGTACTGGCCGGTGAGGTGCGCAGCGACGGGCAGGACGCGCTTCTTGTCCTTCAGGTAGCTGGCCGCCATAGCGATGGCGCTCTCGGCCGGGGCGTAGAAGGCCGAGCCGGTCTTGAGCAGGCCCACGATCTCGCCGCCGCCGCCGCGGGTGCGCTTGACGATCCCGTCCAGGCTCTCCTGGCTCATCGCGCCGGTCTCCACCAGCACGTTCAGCGGCAGGCCGCCGACGGTGGAGTAGCGGGTCATCGGCACCATGTCGTCGCCGTGACCGCCCAGCGTCCAGGCGTGAACGTCCTGCACCGAGACGCCCAGCTTCTCAGACAGGAAGTAGCCGAAGCGCGCCGAGTCCAGCACGCCCGCCATGCCCACCACCTTCTGCGTCGGCAGGCCGGAGAACTTCTGCAGCGCCCAGACCATGGCGTCGAGCGGGTTGGTGATGCAGATCACGAAGGCGTCCGGCGCGTGCGCCTTGATGCCCTCGCCCACCGCCTTCATCACCTTCAGGTTGATGCCCAGGAGGTCGTCGCGGCTCATGCCGGGCTTGCGCGGCACGCCGGCGGTGACGATGCAGACGTCAGCGCCCGCGATGTCGGCGTAGGCGTTGGCGCCCTTCAGCGTCACGTCCTTGCCGAACACCGCCGAGCCCTGCGCGATGTCGAGCGCCTTGCCCTGCGGCACGCCCTCGGCGATGTCGAAGAGGATCACGTCGCCCAGCTCCTCGCGGGCCGCGACGTGGGCCAGCGTGCCGCCGATCATGCCGGCCCCGATGAGGGCGATCTTGGCGCGGGCCATGCGGGAGTCTCCGGGGAAGGGGTGCTGGAAAGTTGCGCGGGGTCTAGCCCCCGCCGCTGGGAGCGGCAAGGCGCCGGACGTGCTCAGACGAGCCGGACTCCCGTGAAGGTGCGGGCGGCCTGCGCCAGCCGAGCGTCGCGCGTGAACAGCGGAGCTCCGAGCGCCTCGGCAAGGGCGACATAGGCGGCGTCGTAGCCGCTGAAGTTGTGGCGGAGCACCCAGATGCGCCCCAGGAGATCGACGTGCGGATAGCGGATGAGGGGGAGCGCCTCCAAGGCCTCAAGGGTCGCCTTGGCGCGCGCGGGAGAAACCCGTCCGTCGCGGACATGACGCCTCAGGCTATGGAGCACCTCGAGATCGAGCACGTGCGGCGCAGAGACTTCCGCCGCGGCCAGCGCGTCCCACTGCTCGGCCAGATCCTGCGGCGGCTTCAAGGCGAGCACGTCGACGACGACGGACGCGTCTACGACGACGTTCACTCTGGAAGCGGTCCCCGCAGCTCGCGGATGATCTCCACGGAGGTAAGGGACGTGACGGGAGGCTCCGGATCTGGGAGCCGGTCGAGCTTTTCTCGGATCTCCAACCAGCTGGGGCGATCCGCAATCCGGCGGCTCAGGTCAAGCATGTAATCCGACAGCGACATCCCCGCCATCGCCGCCTTGGCCTTCAGTGTGCGGTGCAGGTCGTCCGGCACATTGCGAATCTGGATCATGCCCATGCAGTGAACATGGTTGCATGTGCTGCGCATGTAAAGGGATGCTGGATGCCCTGCTCCGCGCTCGTTAGAGCTTCCACATGAGCAAGACGGACCGCGGCCGCTTCTTTGAGGACTTCCGCGTCGGCGAGGTGCTGGCGCACCCGACCCCGCGTACGCTGAGCGAGGGCGACGCCGCGGCCTACATGGCGCTGCACGCGCCGCGCCACGCGCTGTTCTCTTCCGCGCCGTTCGCGGCCGCCTGTGGGCTGGAGCCGGGGCCGCTGAACCCCTGGCTCGTGTTTCACACCGTCTTCGGCAAGACGGTGCCCGACGTCTCGCTGAACGCCGTCGCCAACCTGGGCTACGGCGAGGGGCGCTGGCTGGCGCAGGTCGCGGCGGGCGACACGCTGTCGGCCTCCTCCGAGGTGATCGGGGTGAAGGAGACCTCGAACGGCAAGTCCGGGGTCGTGTACGTGCGCACCACGGGCGTGAACCCGCATGGCGCGGCGGTGCTGAGCTATGTGCGCTGGGTCATGGTGAGGAAGCGCGATCCCGCCTCCCCCGCTCCGACGCCGCAAGTCCCGACGCTTGTGGAGGCGGTCGCCGCCGCAGACCTCGCGCCGCCGGCGGGGCTCGACTTCCGCGGCTACGACTTCGCCGCCGCCGGCGCGCCGCACGCGTTCGAGGACTATGCGGTCGGCGAGCGCATCGACCACGTCGACGGTATGGCGGTGGAGGAGGCCGAGGCGCAGATGGCCACGCGCCTCTACCAGAACACCGCCAAGGTCCACTTCAACGCCTTCGAGCGCGCGCAGGACCCCAGCGGGCGGCGGCTGGTCTACGGCGGGGTGGTGATCTCGACGACAGCCGCGTTGGCGTTCAACGGGCTGCAGAACGCGGGCTTGGTGCTGGGGCTGAACGGCGGCCGTCACGTGAACCCGTTCCACGCCGGCCGCACCCTGTTCGCCTGGAGCGAGGTCCTGGACCGGGCCGTGCTCGACACCGAGCGCCGCATCGGCGCGCTGCGCCTGCGGCTGGTCGCGGCCATGGACCGCCCCTGCGCGGACTTCCCGGACAAGGACGCCTCGGGCGCCTACCCCCCCGAGGTGGCGCTCGACCTAGACTACTGGGCGGCGATCCCGATGCGGGGCGGCTGATGGGCTTCACGCTCGACCCCCGGCTGGCGGCCGACACCGTGCGGGTCGCCTCGCTCGACCTCTGCGAGGCGCGGCTGCAAGACGACGCCCGCTGGCCCTGGCTGGTGCTGGTTCCCCGCCGGGAGGGGCTGGTGGAGCTGGAGGACCTCTCGGCGGCCGAGCGGGCGGTTCTGGTCGAGGAGGTGGTGCGGGCCGGGCAGGCCGTGCGTGCGGTCGGCCTCGCCCTGGGCGCGCCGGTGGAGAAGCTCAACGTGGGCGCGCTCGGCAACGTGGTCGCTCAGCTGCACGTGCACGTGATCGGCCGCCGCCGGGACGATCCCGCCGGCCCGGCTCCCGTGTGGGGCGTCGGCGCCGCCGTGCGCTACACCCAGGACGCCCGCCGCCGCGCCGTCGAGGCGGCGGCTCTCAGCCTTCGAGCCTAGCCCAGCGGGTCTAGACCTGCGCCGCAGCCGGCAGCGGGGACGCGGGCGCGAACGGTTCGGCCAGCGCGGTGCGACGGTAGATCAGCGCCTCCGCGACGTGCACCCGCCGGATCCCGTCCGCGCCGTCGAGGTCGGCGATGGTGCGGGCGAGCCGCAGCGTCCGCGTCCAGCCCCGCGCGGTCAGGCCGTGCGCCTGCGCCGCCTTCGACAGCAGCGCCGCGCCCGGAGCGTCGGGCGTGGCCACAGCTTCCAGCGCCGCGCCCTCGATCCGGGCGTTGAGCGCCGCGGCGGGGTGGCCGGTCTCGACCGCCCGCGCCTCCTGCGCCTCGCGCGCAGCGGCGACGCGGGCGGCGGCTTCGGCCGTGCCCTCCGCAGGCGGCGGGAGCGCGAGGTCGGCGGCGGTGACGGGCGGCACCTCCACCTGCAGGTCGATGCGGTCGAGCAACGGCCCCGAGATGCGGTTCTGGTAGTCGCGCTGGCAGCGGGGCGCCTTGCCGCACGCGCCTCTCCCCGCGCCGCCATGGCCGCAGCGACACGGGTTCATCGCCGCGACCAGCTGCACCCGCGCCGGGTAGCGCACGTGGGCGTTCGCGCGCGCCACGATCACCTCGCCCGTCTCCAGCGGCTGGCGCAGGCTGTCGAGCACCTGCGGCGAGAACTCCGGCAGCTCGTCCAGGAACAGCACGCCGTTGTGCGCCAGGCTCACCTCGCCGGGCTTGGCGCGCATCCCGCCGCCCACCAGCGCCGCCATCGAGGCGGAATGGTGGGGGCTGCGGAACGGCCGGTCGCGGTTCAGCGCGCCCTTGGCGATCATGCCCGCCACCGACCACACCATGGAGGTCTCCAAGAGCTCCTTGGCGGAGAGCTTGGGCAGGAGACCCGGCAGCCGCTGCGCCAGCATCGACTTGCCCGAGCCGGGCGGCCCCACGAACAGGAGGTTGTGGCCGCCGGCGGCGGCGATCTCCAGCGCGCGCTTGGCGCCCTCCTGCCCCTTCACCTCGCGCAAGTCGGGGCCGGGCGGCGCCTCCACCACCGCGCCGGGCGTCGGCGGTCCCAGCACCTGCGCGCCGCGGAAATGGTTCACCAGCGCGATCAGCGAGCGCGGCGCGATCACCCGCACCTCCCCCGCCCACGCCGCCTCCGCCCCGCCGTCCTCCGGGCAGATCAGGCCGAGCCCGTGCGCGGAGGCCGCCATAGCCGCGGGCAGCACGCCCGCCGTCGGCGCGATCCGACCGTCGAGCCCGAGCTCGCCCACCGCCATCCAGCCTTCGAGCACGTCGGGCGGGATCACGCCCATGAAGGCCATGACCGCCAGCGCGATCGGCAGGTCGTAGTGGCTACCCTCCTTGGGAAGGTCGGCGGGCGCCAGATTCACGACCAGCCGCTTGCCGGGCATCGCCAGCCCGAGCGCCGAGAAGGCCGCCCGCACCCGTTCCCGGCTCTCGGCGACGGCCTTGTCGCCCAACCCAACGACGTTGAAGGTCACCTGCCCGGGGGTGGTCTGCACCTCGACGTCCACACGCCGCGCCTCGACGCCCTCGAACGCGACCGTAGAGACCCGCGCCGCCATCCGCCCCTCCTCCGCCCATCCACAGGCTCACACGGAAAACCGGAACCCGTCAAGAACAGGAAGGGAACATACACGAAATCCACCGCTGGATTTCATGGTTAATGCGGCCTTAATGGCCTGTCCGCAGCCGGACGGCCTCAGCCTTCCAGATCGTCGTCGAGGCGCAGGTCCGCGCGGCGCAGGATGGCGCGGACGCGGTAGTCCTGCGTCTCGCTGGCCCACAGCAGCGCCGCGCCCACCAGGAGGCCTGCGGCGGCGGCGACGGCGATCGGGGCCCAGGCGGGGATGGCGGCGGCCTTGCGCCGTCCTTCGTAGCCCCAGCCTTCCAGCTCGCGCACGCGACGCTTCACGCCGCCCCGCGCCTTGCCGAAAACCCGCTCCGCATCTTCAAGCGTCATGGCCATGAGGGCAGTGTCTCTCGCTCCGTCCGGCGCTTCAACCCCGTCCGCGGGCGCCCGTTCCGAGCCGCCGCGCTGGCGGACGCGCGCGCGAGGGCATAGACACCCGCAACGAGCGAGACCCGGAGATCGTCATGCGCACCCTGAGCCACTTCGTGAACGGCGCGGCCCTGGAAGGCCGGTCGCAGGAGAATGGCGGCCGGTTCGCCGACATCTTCGACCCGAACACGGGGCAGGTGCAGGCGCGGGTCCCGCTGGCGACCGCGGCCGACATGGACGCCGCGGTCGGGCACGCGGTGCGCGCGCAGCAGAGCTGGGCGCTGGTCAACCCGCAGCGCCGCGCGCGGGTGATGTTCGAGTTCAAGCGCCTGGTCGAGGCCGACATGGCCAACCTGGCGGAGATGCTCTCGTCCGAGCACGGCAAGGTGATCGCCGACTCCCGGGGCGACGTGCAGCGGGGGCTGGAGGTGATCGAGTTCGCCTGCGGCATACCGCACGCGCTGAAGGGCGAGTACACCGAGGGCGCGGGGCCGGGCATCGACGTCTACTCCATGCGCCAGCCGCTGGGCGTGGTCGCCGGCATCACGCCGTTCAACTTCCCGGCCATGATCCCGATGTGGATGTTCGGCGTCGCCATCGCCTGCGGCAACAGCTTCATCCTCAAGCCTTCCGAGCGCGACCCGTCTGTGCCCGTGCGGCTGGCGGAGCTGATGATGGAGGCGGGCGCGCCCGCCGGCGTGCTGAACGTGGTGCACGGCGACAAGACGGCCGTGGACGCCATCCTCGACCATCCCGACGTCAAGGCGGTGAGCTTCGTCGGCTCCTCCGACATCGCCAACTACGTCTATGAGCGAGGCGCGCGCAACGGCAAGCGCGTGCAGGCCATGGGGGGGGCCAAGAACCACGGGGTCGTCCTGCCCGACGCCGACATGGACCAGGTGATCAAGGACCTCTCCGGCGCGGCGTTCGGGTCGGCCGGCGAGCGGTGCATGGCGCTGCCGGTCGTGGTGCCGGTGGGCGCGAAGACCGCCGATCGCTTGCGCGAACGCATCGTCGCCGAGATCGAGACGCTGAAGGTCGGCGTGTCGAAGGACAAGGACGCGCACTACGGCCCCGTCGTCACCGCCGCGCACAAGAGCCGGATCGAAGGCTACATCCAGATGGGCGTCGACGAGGGCGCCGAGCTGGTGGTCGACGGCCGCGGCTTCGCCCTGCAGGGGCACGAGGAGGGCTTCTTCGTCGGCCCGACCTTCTTCGACCACGTGAAGCCGACCATGCGGACCTACCAGGAGGAGATCTTCGGGCCGGTGCTGCAGATGGTGCGGGCCGAGAGCTTCGACGAGGCGCTGGCGCTGCCCAGCCAGCACCAGTACGGCAACGGCGTCGCCATCTTCACCAACGACGGCCGCGCGGCCCGCGACTTCGCCGCTCGGGTGAACGTGGGGATGGTGGGGATCAACGTGCCGATCCCGGTGCCGGTCGCCTACCACACCTTCGGCGGCTGGAAGCGCTCGGCCTTCGGCGACACCAACCAGCACGGGATGGAAGGCGTGAAGTTCTGGACCAAGGTCAAGACCGTCACCGCCCGCTGGCCCGAGTCCAAGCTGGAGGGCGACCACGTGGACTCCAGCTTCGTCATCCCGACGATGCGGTGAGGCGGTGAGGCGGTGAGCGAGCGGCGGACGCGACGGGCGCAGAACCCGCGAGCGTACGCGGCGCTGGCGGCGCTCGCGGTGCTGCTGGCGGCGGCGGGCGTGGCGGGGACACTTGCGCTCGCACGCTGAGACATCGCCTCACCTGACCGGGCGGAGCCCTCCTCTGGACGTCGCATCGGCGCATCAGCGGCGAGGGGAAGCCCTGAACCTCTTGGCGGATGATTGCGCTCGGTGCGGAGCGTCTCAAGGACGGCCGAAGGCCGCCGCTCCGCGGCGACAGGCGAAGCCTGTCGTCCTTGACACGCTCCGCACCGAGCGCACCCTGGCCTTCA
>JASLDZ010000119.1 GCA_030151985.1 Caulobacteraceae bacterium
GGACGACGACGCCGTCGCCGACCGCCGCGGCGCCGACCGCCGTTCGCGCGCCCGGGGACGCGCGCTGCTGGGCGGGCGCATCCTGCACGGCCCCGAGCTGCGCCTGTCGCTCGACGTGCGGCTGCGCGACGTGTCGGACCAGGGCGCCCGCGCCATCCTGCCGGCCGGCCAGCCCTGCCCTCCGGCCGGCGTCCTGATGATCGCCAGCAAGGCGCAGGCGCACCGCTTCAAGGCGGCGTGGGTCGAAGGCGGCCAGGTCGGCCTGGCGTTCGAGGAGAGCTGGGACCTCCAGTCCGCCGACCTTCCGGCCGAGGCCAGGGGCCTGCGCCGGCTGTGGGTCGACCTGACGCTGCGCTGAGCTCAGCCGCCGGCCAGGGCGGCCGCCTTCCACTCCAGGTAGTCGGGCTGGGCGAGCAGCGCGTCGCGATAGGCGGCCGCCGCCCCGTCGTCGTCGCCGTGCGCCGAAAGGTCGATCCCGTAGCTCTCCAGCCGCGTCGCCACCGGCGTGTACATGGCGTCGGCGATGGACCAGCCGCCGAGCAGGTAGGGCCCGGCCGCCCCGAACCGCCGCCGCAGCCCGCCCCACAGCTGCACGATCCGGCGCAGCTCCTCGGCGGCGGCGGGCGAGGGCGTCCGAGGGTCCCGCCGCGCCAGGTCCATCGAGAACTCCGAGCGGACCGCCAGGAAGCCAGAGTGCATCTCCGCCGCGGCCGCCCGGCCCAGCGCACGGGCGACGGGGTCGGACGGCCATAGCCCCTCGACGCGGTCGGCGAGGTGTTCGCAGATCGCCAGGCTGTCCCAGACCAGGAGGTCGCCGTCCTTCAGGATCGGGATCTTGCCCGAGGGCGAGCCCGCGGCCGCGATCGCCTCGGCGGTGTCGGCCCGGCGCAGGCGCACCGTCGTCTCGGTGAACGGCAGGCTGGAGCGCTTCAGCACCAGCCAGGGGCGGAGCGACCAGCTCGACCAGAGCTTGTCGCCGATCACCAGTTCCATGCGCGCCCTCCCATGCGGCGCCCGCTATGGCGCAGCCCCGCCTTCGCCGCTAGCCTCCCGGGACAAGACAGGGGAGCCGTGAGTGGCCGACAGCGTACCCGCGGCTCCCGCGCCGACCGCCGCCTCCGCGCTCAAGCCCAGCTACAAGGCCGCGGTGCTGAGCCTGCTGCTCGCGGCCTACACCTTCAACTTCATCGACCGCACGATCATCGCCACCATCGGCCAGGCGATAAAGACGGACCTGAAGATCACCGACGCGCAGCTGGGCCTGCTCGGCGGGCTCTACTTCGCGCTGCTCTACACCTTGCTGGGCATACCGATCGCGCGGCTGGCCGAGCGCTACAGCCGCACCTGGATCATCACCGCCTCGCTCGTGGTCTGGTCCGGGTTCACCGCCCTGTGCGGCTCGGCGCAGAGCTTCGCGCAGCTGGCGGCCCTGCGATTCGGCGTGGGGATCGGCGAGGCCGGCTGCTCGCCCGCGTCCCACTCCCTGATCTCCGACCTCTACCCGCCCAAGTCGCGGGCGTCGGCGCTCTCGATCTACTCCTTCGGCATTCCGCTCGGGACCATGTTCGGCGCGATCGCCGGAGGATGGCTGGCGCAGCACTTCTCCTGGCGCGTCGCCTTCGTGGTGGTGGGCCTTCCCGGCGTGCTGCTGGCGCTCCTCGTGCGGCTGGTGGTGAAGGAGCCGGTGCGGGGCGGCGCCGACGTGCGGTCGGCGGAGGCGCTGGACGTCGCCGCTCCCCCGCCCGCCGGGGGCCTCTCGCACGAGCTGCGGGAGCTGGGAGCGGTGGCGGCGACGCTGTTCGGGCGCTGGCCGGTGCTGAACATGGTGCTGGGGGTGACGATCTCGTCCTTCGGCTCCTACGGCGCGGGCCAGTTCCTGCCGCCCTACCTGATCCGCAACTTCGGCCTGGGCCTGGCGCAGGTGGGCCTGATCGTGGGGCTGATCGCAGGCTTCTCCACCGGGCTCGGCACGCTCGTGGGCGGCTTCCTGACCGACCTCCTCGGCAAGCGGTCGGCGCGCTGGTACGCGCTGGTGCCGGCCATCGGGCTCGCGGTCGCCGCGCCGCTCTACGTGCTGGCCTACACCCGGCCGGATTGGCGGACGGCGGCGCTGATCCTGCTGGTCCCCGGCGTCTTCCACTACACCTACCTCGCGCCGACCTTCGCGGTGGTGCAGAACGCGGTGGACGTGCGGCGGCGCGCGACCGCCACCGCCATCCTGTTCTTCTTCCTGAACCTCATCGCCCTCGGAGGCGGCCCGCCCTTCATCGGCTGGGTGATCGACCGGCTGGCCACCTGGAACCTGGCGCACCCCGACGCGCACAGCTTCTTCGGCTCGCTGGCGGGCGCGACCCGCCTCGACGGCCTGGCGAGCTTCTCCCACGCCTGCCCGGGCGGCGCGGCGCCCAAGGGCGCGACCGCCGCCGCGGCCGCCGCCTGCCACGGGGCGCTGGCGCGCTCCACCGGACAGGGCATCGTGGTGGCGGCGGCCTTCTACGCCTGGGCCTCGCTGCACTACTTCCTGGCGGCGATCGGCATGGCCAAGCACGCCCGCGAGCGCGCCTCCGCCCGCTGAGTCACCTCCCTCAGCCGGTGGGCGAGAGCCCGCGCGAGCCCGCCGCCTTCCACCGCGCCTCCACGGCCGCCTGCAGGTCTCCCTGCACGCCCCGCCGCTCGAGCGACAGACCCTGCAGCACCACCTTGGGGCCCGAGAACAGCCCGCCCTTCTCCACCCGGTAGCCCAGCCGGTAGAGCGAGCGGTCGGTGCGCGTCTCGCCGTCCTCGACATAGGTGGTCCGCACGCCGACGGGCAGCGCGCCCTCCCCGCTCGCCGGCCCGCCCGAAGCCTTGGCCGCGCGCACGAGGCCGCCCGCGATCCAGGCGCGATCGATCTGCGGCTGCGCGGCGGCGACCTCCATCTCGTGGTCGAGCACCGCCCGGGGGAAGAGGTAGCGCTGGCCCTGCACCGCCTGCCCCGGCCGCATCGGCGAAAGCGTCAGCCGCGCGCCGTCCGCGTCGGCGGAGGCGGTGAGCACCAGCGCCGCGCGGGCGGCCTCGACCTTCGTCTCCTGCGTGCGCTCCACCCGCGTCTCCGCCCGCTCGCGCCGCGTGTCGAGGTAGCCCAGGAGCGCGATCCCCAGCGCCCCCACGCCCACCACCTCGCCCACGGTGACCCACCGCCGGCGCCACCACGCGGCCTTGCGCTGCGCCGGGCTCTCCGGCGCGGGGCGTTCGATCGGGGCGTCGAGGGGCGGTTCGGACAGGGTGAGCGCTGTGCAAGGGCGAGGGCGGGCCGCCGCTTCTAGCGCGCCCCCGCGCCCGCGCGAACATGAACGGCAGCTTTCGCGGCG
>JASLDZ010000123.1 GCA_030151985.1 Caulobacteraceae bacterium
ACCTGCTGCAGGACGACGTCCCCTCAGACGCCCCCTGGCTCGTCAGCGCCGAGCAGAGCGCCGACGTGAACCTGCTCCTGAGCCTGGCGGAGCTCTGGCTGCAGGTGTCGCAGCCCTCCAACGCCGAGCGCGTGTTCGAGCGGGTGCTCACGCTGGAGCCCCAGAGCGCCGCCGCCGAGATCGGGCTGGCTCTCGTGGCCCAGCATCGACGCGACTACCTGCTGGCCGAGAGCCGGTTGCGCCAGGCCTTGAAAGCCGATCCGGGACGGTGGGCGGCCTACGTCCAGCTGGCGCGGCTCTACGCCCAGACCGCCCGCAAGGCCGAGGCCGCCGCCGCGCTGGCCACCGCCCGACGACTCGGTGCGCCGCTCGAGATCACCACCGCGGCGCTCCAGGTCTGAGGCGCAGCGATGGTTGCGCCGAGCCCGCAACCGGCGCCCAGCGTGGGCGTTGAGCGGCCAGAACCAGCGGAGCCGCCCATGTCCTTCACCTCGTCGCGGACCCTCAAAGCCCTCCTGGCGCGGCTCGCGCGCCACCTGCGGGCGAGCGAGGCGACCCGACGGCGGCGGGGCTACTACCGCAGGTTCCGGGCGCTGCCGTCGCGGTGAGCCCTGCCGGCGCCCGCGGCGGTCGCGAGGCGGAACAAGCCGTGGCCCTCGGCGTTTCGGAGGTCCTGGCGGCGGCGCAGAAGGTCCGGCCGTCAGCGGGGGTCTTCGCCGGCCCCGTGGGTCATCCTCGACGACGGCCCGGTCCCGCGCCCCCAGGACCGGGCAGATCCCTCTCGCCCGTCCATCCCTGCGTCGGCCTGGTGGAGGTCGCCAGGACGCACAACCCGCAAGACCCGCGCCTCAGCCCAACCCGGTCAGCAGCGGGTCCTCGTAGGCCAGCACGTGGCTCTGGTGCTCCTCCGACAAGGCCGTCTGCCAGAGCACGTCGCCCCGGGTGTAGCCGTGCGCGAGCTCCTGCTCGTAGGCCGCAAGGCCCGCCGGGTCGGCGTGGCGGCCCACTTCGGCGACGTAGAGCGAGTCGATGTACTGGGCGTCGGTCTGCGATCCATGCGCCGCCTGGAACTCCGCCGAGCTCGCCATCTGGTTGGCGATGCTGCGGAAGGTGGTCCCATTGGCGAGGAGCTGCGAGTAGCCCGCGATGCCCGACGCGTCGGGCTGACGCTGGACGGCGGCGTCGTAGAGGAGCTCCAGGCCTTCCACGTTCTGGTTGGGGATCCAGAGGCCCGCGTCCACCAGCGGGGCCGCCAGCGCCACGTGCTCGGGGCTTTCCGCCGCCTGCACGATCATGGAGGTGCGCGTGAACGTTCCGTTCTCGAGGTCGGCGACATAGGTCGCCAGACCGCCCGGGTCGGGGGCCCGGTGCAGCGAGTGCTCGTAGACGTAGGTCACGTAGTCGGCGTCGGAGAGGTTCTGCGTGGCCGACTTGAATTCCGGACTCGCCGCGGCGTTCTGCGCCATGTCCTGGAAGCTGTGGCCGGCCGCCACGAAGTTCATGTAGCTGTCGAACCCTGCAAGGTCCGGCGCGCGACCCAGGAAGCTGTCGTAAAGGCGCACGACCTGAGCCGCGGCGCTGGTCTCGTCGAAGGTCAGGACGCCGTCCAGGAAGGTGACGTTCTCGATCGAACCCAGGGTGTCCACGCCCCCTTCCGGACCGCCTGCGATCGTTCCCACGCCCGCGTTCAGGCTGATCCGATAGTCGTGCGAGAAGCCCGCGTACGTCGCCGTATCGACGCCCGCGCCCCCCGACAGACTGTCGCTGCCGGGACCGCCGCTCAGCGTGTCGTTCCCGTCGCCTCCTATGAGGGTGTCGTCGCCTGGGCCGCCCTGCAGGTGCGCGGCGGTCGCGTCGGCGGTGAGCGTCACCCCCGGGAGCGACGCCACGTGGCCGCTGGCGTCGACGTCCAAGGTTCCGTCGAGGAAGCGCAGGTGCTCAAAGCCCGTCAGGCGATCGACGCCGTCCGGACCGGACACCACGATCACGCTCCCCGGCGCGTAGGCGAAGGTGACCGATTCGACCTCTTCGTGCAGCACCGCGGTGTCGTCGCCAGCACCCCCGTCCAGGGTGTCGTCGGCGATCGTTCCGGCCAGCACGTCGTCGCCCGCCGTTCCGGTGATCACCTGACCCGCCACCGCCGTCAGGGTCGCGCCCGAGACCGCGTAGAGCCCGTCGGTGAAGTGGATGAAGCCGACGCCGCTCAGCGTGTCCGAGCCGTCCGGGCCGTTCGCCACGATCAGGCCGCCGCTGAACGACAGCGTCGTGGCCGCCCGACTCTCGGACAGGTCCGCGATGCTCTGCGCGCCCCCCGAGTAGTAGTCGTTGCCGCCGCCGCCGTGCATCCAGTCCTGGTCGGTCCCCGAGGGGTCCCCGCCGTAGAGCGAGTCCGCGCCCGGACCGCCGATGAGCGCGTCGTCGCCCGCGCCCCCGCTGAGCTGCGCGGCCTGCGATCCGGCCACCAGCACGTCGGGCCCATCGGAGCCGTACATCAGCACCGTCTCGACATTGGCCAGCGTGACCGGACCGCCGGCCGCCAGCGTCAGATAGCCCGGGCCGTTCCCGTCGGCGGCGGTCGCCAAGTTCAAGATGTCGGAGCCCGCGCCGCCGTCGATCGAGATCGAGCCCGCCGGCGCGTGCGCCATCTGCGCCGACGACAGCGTGAGGTTGATGAGGTCGTCGCCCGCGCCGGCGTCGATCGCAAGGCCCGAGACGTTGGGATACGCATCGGTCGAGACGAAGACGTTGAGCGTGTCGGCCCCGTCGCCGCCGAAGAGCGAGGCGGAGGCCGCCGGCGCCGAGGGGTCGGCGGCGAAGAGCGACAGCGACAGCGAGTCGTCGCCCGTTCCGCCGTAGAGGTGGGCGTTCGCCTCCTGCGCGGAGATCGTGTCGTCGCCCCCGTCGCCGTAGAAGTCGCCCCGGGCCGAGGGACGGCCCGCGATCACGTCGTCGCCGTCGCCGCCGTGGATAAGGTTGAAGCCGCCGACCCCCGCCAGCGTGTCGGCGGTGGAGAAGCCGGTCTGTGTCAGAGTCGAGCTTGACGCGTCCCAAGACCAGCTCTGGTCCTGCGACCCGTCGGTTCCGGGAGCTCCGTAGAGGTCGGCGATGGCGGTGACGTCGAGCGAGCCCAGCACCGTTCCGGAGAAACCCCCCGAGGTGTAGCTCATGACGGTGTGCCCCCAGTTGTCGTCGGCGGTGGAGAGCACGTAGTCGCCGTCGAAAGGGTGCTTCAGCCCGAGGTTGTGGCCGATCTCGTGCAGGAAGGTGTGGACGCCCGCGTCCTGCACCGTCGTCGAGACGTAGACGATGCCGAAGCCGCCGTAGCTGGTGGCGGCGCTGGTCGGCATCGGGCCGCCGAGGTCGAAGTTGAACTTGCCGAGCTTGATGTCGCCCTCTCCGGCGGGCACTTCCATGAAGTGCAGTCCGCTGGCGGCGTCCCACATCCCGAACGCCGCGCGCGCCTCGTCGCGCTCGGCGCTGGTCAACGGCTGGAAGCTGTCGCGGAAAGCCTGGTTATAGCTGTCGCCCTGGGCGGACGAGCCGTCCGTCTCGAACGAGTAGGTGACGAACTCCGGACGACCCTTGACCAGGTCGCCCGTGGACGTGGTCCCCGCGATGTAAGCGCCTAACCCTGAGTCCAGAAGGGCGCGGTCGTCGGTCACCACCGTAGGCATGGAAATCCTCTGAACTGGAACGCCGAACCGAGGCGCGGCCCAACGGGCCTGTCGCCGCCGGACGAGCTTGCCGGGAAAGTTCCCCCGATCCTGTTAACGACGAAGACGCGCGGCCGCGGGACATGCGCAGGACGAGCGAGACGCCGGCTCCTGCGCCTGGCGTCCGCAGCCGTTCAGCGGGCCCTCGGGCCTGGCCAAGCGCTTCGCCGGACCCGCGGGGCCGCCATGGCGCCCGTTGGGCGCCCGGGCTGCGGCTCCCGCGGCGTCTGAGCCGCGAGGACCCGGCCGAACGGGCCGCAGGCCTAAGGGAGCGCAAGGCTCAGGCGGGCGAGCCGCTTTGCCGGCAACGCCCGAAAGCCTCAGGCGTTAGTAGCAATCGCGCCGGCGCGACTGGGGGAGCGGATCACCTTGGAACAGGGAGACGACGAGGTCGCCCGAATCCTGGGGCTTGACCCGGGAGCCCTGAGCGCAACAGCGCCCAAGCGCGCGCCGCTGCCGTCTTCGCCGCGCCGCGGAGCTCGAGCCTTGAGGGTCGTGCTGGTCGTCGCGTGTGTGGCCATGGCGACCGGGATCAGCTTCAGGTTGCGCTTTCCCGGAGGGTCTGAGCAAGTCCGCCGGACCAGCGGAACGCCCGCAGCCGCCCCCAGGCTCGACATGCTGACGGATCGGCGACCGCCGCCGATGGCGGAGGGGCCGGACGTTGAGCCTTTCGCCCCAGAAACGGCTCCGACGCAGGTCCAAGCGACGCCCGCTGGAAGATCGCACCTCGTCATGGCTCGGCGAACGACGCCTGCGCCCCCGGCTGCGCGGGCCCGTCGATCCGCCCGGATCGAGGTCGCACGCGCTCAAACCCGCCGTCATGAGCCGGCCAGGACCCCAAGCGAGCCTCCGGCGCAGGTCGAGCTCGCGTCCTCCTCGGAGCGACCCCCCGTTGCCGCCCGGACGAGCCTGGTTGAAGATCGAATTGAAGCCACAGACGCCCTACGACTGCTGCGTCAGCGCTAGGAGGCGGCCATCGTACGCTCAGCCACGATCGCTGCGGCGGCGCTGTTGGCCGCGACCGCAGAAGCTGGAGCGGCGTACGCCCAGGCCGCGCCCGCAGGGCCGCTAACCCTGGGGCTGGGGGCCAGCGACTGGAACGGCGACTACGGAGCCCCCACCAACACCAACATCGCCGCGGTTCTGGCGACCGGCCTCTACAGGGTCGATCGCCTGCGGCTCAGCGCCTCGCTTCCCTGGATGCGGATCTCGAGCGACGGGGCGGTCTATGCGGGCGTGGACGGGACGCCCCTGATCGTCACGCCCGCATCGTCCGCCGTCCGGCGCGTCCGCGAAGGGGTAGGCGACCTGACGCTCGGCGCGTCCTATCTTGTCGACACGCCCAAGGCGTGGGGCGTCGACCTCGACGCCTTCGCGCGCGTGAAGCTCCCGACCGCCGCCGACTCCACGGGCCTGTCGACGGGACACGCCGACTACTCGGCGGGGGTCCAGCTGACCAGGCCCTTCGGGCGGTTCGCGCCCTTCGTCAGCGTCCGCTACCGGGACTTCGGAAGCTCCGCGAGCCTTCCGCTGAAGGACGGCGTCGCCACCTCGCTCGGCGCAAGCTACGTTTTCGCCAACCATGTGACGGTGGTCGGCTCCTACGATTTCGCCCAGCGATCGAGCCGGTTCATCGCCGATTCGCACGAGCTGACCGCCGCCTTCACCGCGCCCCTGCCCCGCTCGCCCGTGCGGCTGACAGGCTTCGCCGCAGCGGGGCTGTCCTCCGGCGCCGCCGACGTCACGAGCGGGCTGTCGCTGTCGCTCAGCCTCTAAGAGCATGGCAGGCGGCGTCACCTCACAACTGGAGCCGCGCCGCGACCGCTTCGCCTTGCAGAGGTGAACGTCTTGCGCCTCGGCTCGGAAGACGACGGACGTCCTCCACACAGACGCTATGGCGCACAAGCCCGATCCGTGTCTTAATAGAATCTGAAGTCGTGTGCGGTCGCAGCAAGCTGCCCGGGGGTCGTCATGCGTCATTCTCTCGCCATCCTGATCGCCTCGGCTGGCGTCGCCGTCAGCCTGTCGTTCGCCGCCGGCCCGGCGGCGGCGACGGACGTCGCCTGGGCGAACCTCACGTCCAAGGACGACGGCGCGGGCGTGGTGTCGGGCGACATCGCCGTCAACGGTCAAGATGTCGGCGTGACCTTCTCAGGCGGCTACGGCTTCGCTCAGGTCAACGACCAGGGGACTTTCTATTGGACCGAAGGCACGCCCGCGCCCTATACTGGCGGTTCGGTCTCCGACGCACCACCCGACAGCGACATCATCGCGCTGTCGACCGGCGGCCTTAAGACCATCACTTTCGATCGTCCCGTGTCCGACGTCTACCTGGCCCTCATCAGCTGGAACGGCAACGCCGGAACCTTCAACCAGGCGTTCAACGTCGTCAGCCAGGGATGCGGCTACTGGGGCTGCGGCACGTTCACGGACGTCACGCCGACAAGTTTCGTGGCGAACGGGGAACTGCACGGCGTCATCGAGTTCACCGGCACGTTCAGCTCGGTCAGCTTCACCGACCTCAGCGAGTATTGGCACGGCATCCAGATCGGCATCGGTGGCGTGGCTCCGGTATCGGACGCGCCCGAACCCAGCCTCTGGGCGCTCATGCTGGGCGGCGTTGGCCTTCTGGGCGCCGGGCTGCGCCGCGCCCGCGCGAGGGTCCGTCGAGACCCCGCGCTGCTGAAGGTCGGCTGATCCCCTCCCGCGGTCGATGCGTCCCAAAACCGCGTTGATGGAGGCGGCCCTCGACCGGAAGCGGCCAGCGCTCACGAGGCGCAGAAATCCAGCCTGACGCGAGAGCCGTCCTCAGTCGGCGGGGTTCAACTTGGCCACATGCTCGTAACTGCGCGGCGTGGGATCGTGGAACCTGCGCCGACCGTCAAGGCTGACGGGAGCGGACGAGCCTGACGAGCGCGGCGGCCGCGGCGGGACGCTCACCGGAGGACACCTTCGCGTTGTAGTCGCCGGCGTTGAAGTCCCAGTAGCCCGCGAACTCCGCTCCGGCCACGAAAGGCGCCATCTGCCGGATGAAGTTGGCGTCGTCGCCTCCCCCATGTCCATCCGGCCGATCTCCCGTCCCCCACTCAGGGAAGGCGTATGGCTTGTGGTGCTTGGCCGCGAACCTGAGGATGTGGGCCACGCCCCAATTTGCGCCGCGCACATCGCTCCAGAGCGCCGCCTTGTCGGAAACCGGCGCGCTCCAGCTCTGGTTGTAGACGTCCAGTCCTACGACATCGACCACATCGTCACCGGGCCAGGTCCAGTCCGGCCACTGCTGCTGCATGCCCTGGGCCGGGCACCACACGAACCGGAACCTCTGGCCCGGCGCGGCGCGCATCACCTCGACGACATGGCGGAAGGCGGCGGCGTAGGCCTTCTCGTGACCCTTGAACGCCCAGGGATACCAGCCGCCGTTGAATTCCCAGCCCAGGCGCACATAGGCGTCGGGGAACCCGTTAGAGACGAGGGTCGCGGCGAGCTTGGCGAAGTGGGCGTCCTCTTGGCCCGCCGCGACGTCCTCAAGCGAGGTGCCCTTGACGGTCAAGGGGACGCTCTCGGCCAGCTTGTAGCCGGAACCCTTCCAGCCCCCGATCCCCCAGCCGGCGTCGCCGTCGAAGCTCTTCCAGCTGTCGAAGGCGATGAAATCGACCACCCCGTCCACGCGACGTCCGATCAGCCGCTCGAACGCAGGCAGCGCCTTGCGGCCGTCGGGGCCGTTGCCCTGGTAGACGAAGAGGGCGCCGGCACGGGCGGCTTGGGCGCCGACCACCGCGCACAGCAGCCCCGCGAACGCCACGGTCCATCGGGCGGCGGGGCGGCCTTTGCGGGCTCCGGGCATGGGATCTCCTAGGCTGACGACGCTCCAAATGGGGCGGCGAAGGGCGGCGCTGCGCTTTAGAGCCCCCAAAGGGCGGGAGAAGGGCGACGGCGTCATGCGGCCGAGGACTCCCGCTTGACCTCGGGCGGCCTTTGAGGGACTCGCCCGTCACGGCGACGCGGCCTTTAGGCGAACCATGCATCCGTTGGACTCTCGCCAGCGCCTGATCGCCGCCACGGCGGCCGCGGTCTGGGTGGCTCTCGTCGCCGCGGGCGCGCTGACGGCCGGGGGACTGTCCCCCGGTCCCATCTGCACGCCGGACGACCGCTGCCGGGCGCCGGCCGGGATCACGAACGCTCGCGCACGCCCTTCCCCGGCGCCTCGACTCCGCAGCAGCGGCCCACAGCCGCGGGAGCGCGCGAGCGCCGGGCTCCATTGAGCCGACCAGCGTCGCCTCGTGGGTCGCGGTGAAGCGCCAAGGCGGCGGCTCGACGGCTGCATCGCCTGTGGTCGCCCCACGTAGGGCTTTGCTCCGCCCATCTCAGCCGTCGGAGACAATCGGACGTAGCTGGCGATCGGCCGTCGGTGAGCGCGTCTCCAGATCGCGGCGTGGCCGCATTCCAAATCGTCTCCAGCCGACGCCGCGCGCCGCCGTCAGCCCCGTGCGGTTCGTATCTGCGCGACGGCCTCTTCTCGTCAGCGCCTCCGACCTCCCGCGGGTCGTCGGCTCCCGAGCGGCCTCCGTCCAAATCGGGTCAGGAACTCGGCCGCCGCCTTGGGTCGTTTCCCGCGCGAGAGACGCGCGTTGTAGTCGCCCGCGTCGTAGTCCCAATAGCCGGCGAAAGCGGCGCGACCGACGATGGGGGCCATGTTGCTGATGAAGACGGGGTCGTCCCCTCCCCCGTGGCCGTCAGGCCTGTCACCTGTGCCCCACTCGGGAAAAGCGAAGGGCTTGCGGCGGCTTTGGGCGAACGCGACCACGTCGCGCACGCCCCAGGGGTCGCCGTAGACATGCGACCAGAGGGCCGGCTCGTTCGCGCGATTGTCCTTGACCGCCCCCCAGCGCCAGGACGCGTTGTAGACGTCGCTTGCGATCACATCGACGTAGGCGTCCCCCGGATAGGCGTCGGCCACAGGGTAGCGTTGCGTATAGAGCGAGGGGTTCCAGACGAAACGGAACCGGGCCCCGGGGACGCGGGCCATGGCGTCATGGGCCTGGCGGTACGCCGCCGCGAACATCTGAGGGTCCTTGGCCCCCCAGCGGTACCAGGAGCCGTTGAACTCCCAACCGAGCCGGACGTAGGCGTCCGCAAAGCCGCCTGCGACCAGCGCGCGGCCGATCTCGGCGAAGGCCTGGTTGGCGCCCCCGCCCGCCACGTCCACAAGGGCGGCGGCGGGACCGTGATCCACCGCCAGAGGCACCGAATAGGCCAGGCCGTAGCCCGACCCCTTCCAACAGCCGATCGCCCAGCGCGCCTGGCGCACGGCGTAGGCCCAGTCCTGGCGATAGTCGTTGAAGTCGACGACGCCATCGGCTCTGCGTCC
>JASLDZ010000214.1 GCA_030151985.1 Caulobacteraceae bacterium
CCCCATGGCCAGCGGCCTCTCCAACGCCGAAAAGGCCCGCACCCGCGCCCTCTACGCCGAGGGGAAGGTCGGCCGCGACGAGCTCCTGGCGTCCGAGCAGGCCAGCTACCACGGCCCTGGAACCTGCACTTTCTACGGCACGGCCAACTCCAACCAGATGCTGATGGAGATCATGGGCCTGCACCTGCCGGGCGCCGCCTTCGTACCCCCCGACACGCCGCTCCGCGACGCCCTCACCACCGCCGCCGTGCGCCGCGCGATCGGGATCACGGCCAAGGGCAACGCCTACACCCCCGTCGGCCGGGTGGTGGACGAGAAGGCGGTGGTCAACGGCGTGCAGGGCCTGCTCGCCACCGGCGGCTCGACCAACCATACGCTGCACCTCGTCGCCATGGCCGCGGCGGCGAGGATCGACCTGCGCTGGGAGGACTTCGACGAACTGTCCGCCGTCACCCCGCTTCTCGCCCGCGTCTACCCCAACGGCGACGCCGACGTGAACCGCTTCCAGGCGGCGGGGGGGATGCAGGTCGTGATCCGCGAGCTGCTCTCCGCCGGCCTGCTGCACGAGGACGTCACCACCGTCTCCGGCGAGGGCCTGTCCGCCTACACCCGCGACCCGCAGCTGCACGCCGACGGCGGCGTCACCTGGGAGGACGGTCCGACCGCCTCACTCGACACCGCGATCCTCGGCTCGGTGGAGACGCCCTTCTCTCCCGAAGGCGGCATCCGCGTGCTCGACGGCGCGCTGGGCCGCGGCGTGATCAAGGTCTCCGCCGTCAAGCCGCAGCACCGGCTGATCGAGGCAGAGTGCGTGGTGTTCGAGACGCAGGACGCGCTGAACGCCGCCTTCCGCGCGGGCGAGCTGGACGGACGCGACCTGATCGCCGTCGTCCGCTTCCAGGGCCCCGCCGCCAACGGCATGCCCGAACTGCACAACCTCACCCCTGCCCTCGGCGTGCTGCAGGACCGCGGGCGCGCCGTCGCGCTCGTCACCGACGGCCGCATGTCCGGCGCTTCGGGCAAGGTGCCCGCCGCCATCCACGTGACGCCGGAAGCCGCCCGCGGCGGCCCGCTCGCCCGCGTGCGCACCGGCGACCGCATCCGGCTGGACGTGGCGCGGGGCGCGCTGGAGATCCTCGTCGATCCGGCGGAGTTCGCCGCCCGCGTCCCCGCCGCCCCGCCGCCCAGCGAACCGGGCTTCGGACGCGGGATGTTCGCCCCCTTCCGCGCCTGCGTCAGCCCCGCCGACCGAGGCGGCTCGGTGTTCGCCGAGGCTTGACGGGGGGCGTAGCGCTTGGGATGGACGCGGCCGCTCCGCCTGGGGAGCCCGTCCAAGCCTGTCGCCGCCGCCATGACCTACATCGTCACCGACCCGTGCATCAAATGTAAGTACATGGACTGCGTGGAGGTGTGCCCGGTCGACTGCTTCTACGAGGGCGAGAACTTCCTCGCGATCAACCCCGACGAGTGCATCGACTGCGGCGTGTGCGAGCCCGAGTGCCCCGTCGACGCCATCAAGCCCGACACCGAGGATTCCCCCGACGGCCGCTGGCTGACCATCAACACCCAGTACGCCAAGATCTGGCCGAACATCACGGTCAAGGGCACGCCCCCCGCCGACCGCGACGACTTCGAGAGCGAGACCGGCAAGTTCGAGAAGTACTTCTCCGAAAAGCCCGGCCGGGGGTCCTGACCGGACGCTCCTCCACCGCCGGCGTCCGGACGCCGGTCTGTTAACCCTGGGTTCATACGCGCGCCGCGTGACGCTTCCGTCATGCGGCGTTTTGTGCTACATCCTGTCCGCGGCGAGGACGCCGACGCGACCGCCGCGTCCCCTCCCCCGCATCACGATCGCCGGCGACGACGCGCGACCGCTCACTGTTGCGACGCCGACGCCCTGCGCGCCGATCCGTCCTCGGAGAGCGACGTGTCTTCCAGCCGGCGGGCTTTGGAGAAGGCGAACGATGACCAGCAGCGTTTCGGATTTCAAGGTCGGCGACCATGTCGTCTATCCCGCCCACGGTGTCGGCACCGTGCAGGCGGTGGAGACCCAGGAAGTCGCGGGCATGAAGCTCGAGGTCTACGTCATCACCTTCGACCACGAGAAGATGACGCTGCGGGTGCCCACCAAGAAGGCCCGGGCCCACGGCCTGCGCTCGTTGGCCGAGGACAACGTCGTCGTCCAGGCCATGACCACGCTGAAGGGCCGCCCGCGCATCAAGCGCACCATGTGGAGCCGCCGCGCGCAGGAGTACGAGGCCAAGATCAACTCCGGCGACCTGATCTCCATCGCCGAGGTGGTCCGCGACCTGCACCGCGCCGACAACCAGCCCGAGCAGTCCTACAGCGAACGCCAGCTCTACGAGTCCGCGCTCGACCGCATGGCCCGCGAGGTCGCCGCCATCGAGCGCACCGACAAGGACGGCGCGGTGGCCATGATCGCCAAGTCGCTGGTCAAGGCCCAGGCCGCCTGATCCCTAGCGGCCGCGCCGCATAGACGTCTCGAGGCCAGGGCCCGGCGGATCGCACCGCCGGGCCCTTGCTTTTGCGGCCGTCGCGCGCCGTGCGGTTGTCTCTCCGGAGGCGGCCCGCTATCTCAGCGCGACCCTCTTTCCTCCCTTCGAAGCGCGTGCGCGGCCGCGGCCGCCGCCGCGCCCGCGTGAGACCATGGCGCAACAATACATCTACCAGATGCAGGGCCTGACGAAGGCCTGGCCCGGCGGCAAGAAGGTGTTCGAGAACGTCTGGCTGTCGTTCTACAGCGACGCCAAGATCGGCGTGGTCGGCGTCAACGGCTCCGGCAAGTCGACGCTCTTGAAGATCATGGCCGGCCGCGACACCGAGTTCAACGGCGAGGCCAAGGCCGCCGACGGCGTCAAGATGGGCTACCTGGAGCAGGAGCCGCACCTGGACGAAGCGCTGAACGTGCTCGGCAACGTCATCAGCGACTGCGAAGAGAAGAAGATCTTCGACCGATACAACGCCATCGCCATGGAGATGGCCGAGAACTACTCCGACGAGCTGATGGAGGAGATGAACGCCC
>JASLDZ010000236.1 GCA_030151985.1 Caulobacteraceae bacterium
CGAGGTAGGTGAAGTCCGCGTGGGGAAAGCGGGCCACCAGCGCCCGGTGGACGGACAGGCCGCCCACGCCGGAGTCGAACACGCCGATCAAGCGGCGGCCTCCCCGCGGCCGAAGGCGGTGGTCAGCACCACCTTGCCGACATGGCCGCCCTCCTCCAGATGCGCGTGGGCGGCGGCGGCCTCCTCCAACGGGAAGACGCGGTCGATCACGGAGGCGAGCTTTCCCGCCGCGACCCACGGCCAGACGACCCGCTCCACCTCTCCCGCCAGGCGCGCCTTCTCGTCGGCGGACCGGGGGCGCAGCGTCGAGCCCGTCACCACCAGCCGCTTCTGCATCACCTGCTGCAGGTTCAGCTCCACCACCGCGCCGGCCTGGAAGGCGATCGAGACGTGGCGGCCCTGCGGGTTCAGCGCCTTCAGGTTGCGCGCGACGTAGTCGCCGCCCACCATGTCGAGGACGACGTCCGCCCCGCCCTCGCGACGGGCGACCTCCACGAAATCCTCCGCCGAGGCGTCCACCGCGATATCGGCGCCCAGCTCCCGCGCCTGCGCCGCCTTGCCGGACCCCCGCCCCGTGGCGATCACCTTGCAGCCGTGCGCCTTGGCCATGGCTATGGCCGTCGCCCCGATGCCGGAGGTGGCCCCGTGCACCAGGAGCGTCTCGCCAGGCTTCAGCGCGCCGGCCTCGAAGACGTTGGCGAAGACGGTGAACACCGTCTCGGGCAGGGCGGCGGCGTGGATCATGTCGAGCGGCCCGCCGGGGCCGCGGGGGACCGGCAGGGCGTGGCGAGCGTCCACCACGGCGTACTCCGCGTAGCCGCCGCCCCCGAGCAGCGCGCAGACGCGGTCGCCGACGGACCAGCGGCCCCGCCCCTGCCCCTCGTCCACCGCCACGACCTCGCCCGCGACCTCCAGGCCCAGGGTGTAGGGCGCGCCGGGCGGGGGCGGATAGGCGCCCAGCCGCTGCAGCAGGTCCGGCCGGTTCACGCCGGCGGCGGCGACGCGGACCAGGATCTGTCCCAGGCCGGGCGTGGGGACCGGCCGCGACACCGGCTTCAGCGCCGAAGCGGGACCGCTGCCGCCTTCGACGGCGATCGCGATCATCTCGGAGGGGAGCGGCGATGGGCGGATCATGCGCGATCTGATACGCTCAACGCGCGAGCCGAAGGAAGCGGCTTGTCGGCGGAGGGGCGCATGGCGGAGGATCCCGACGAACCGCGCGCCGGCCGAGGCGCGCTGCTGGTCGCCCTGACGCGAGAGGACCTCGACCCCTACGCCGTCTCCGACCTGAACGACCGGATCGCCGCGCTTCGCGAGGAGATCGCGCGCTGCGAGGGCGCCATCGCGCGTAAGTCCAGCGGCCGGGCCGCGGCGGACGCCCTGTTCGGGACGGATCGCTGATGCGGGCTCCCCTCCATCCGGTGGCACGGCGGTTGCAGACCGTCCATCCGTATCGCGCCGCGTAGGGGGACGCCTTGGACGAGTTCGAGTTCGACGCGGCGCCCGAGGCCGTCGCCGCCGCCGACGGGCTGGAGGCCTTCGCGCGCTCCGAGCTGTTCGAGCGCACCTTCCGCGAGGGGATGGAGCTGGTGGAGGCCGCCGCCGCCTACCTCGACGGCGAGGGGCGCCGCGAGTCCAAGCTCCTCTCCCGCGACGCCGCCCTAGCCTACGCGGGCGAGAGCATGCGGGTGACCACCCGTCTTATGCAGGTCGCCTCCTGGCTGCTGGTCCAGCGCGCGGTGCGGCGGGGCGAGATGCCGGCCGAGGACGCGCGCCAGCCCCGCTACCGCCTCGACACCCCGCCTCCGGCCGCCCAGGCGGCGGGAGAAGGCGGCCACGAGCCGCTGCCGGCGGCGCTCACCCGACTGGCCGAACGGTCCGAACGGCTGTTCGAGCGCGTGCGCCAGCTTGACCTGCGCCTGCACGACGCCGCCCCCGGGCCTCCTGGCGCGCATCCCGTTCTGGCCCAGCACGCCCGCCTTCGCTCAGTCTTCGGCGCCGCCTGAACGCGGATGCGACGGGCCATGGCCGGAGGCGTTCGGCGCTCCCATATTGCGACGGCCGTAGCTTGCGCGTATCGCGGCGCGCTTTTCCCGTGGGCGGCGGCGGCGATCCCGCCCGCCTTCCACGGATTCAACGACGGGGCGGTTCGCGCCCCAGAGGACGTCCATGGCGGATGACGCCACCCCGGCCCAGCCGGTCGATCCGGCGCGCGACGCCGCCGCCGATCCCGACGGTGCGCAAGGGCGGTTCAAGATCGAGCCGCCGAGCGCGCCCTCGCCCACCGATGTGACGAAACCGAACGCCGAAGCCGTGCTGCACGGCGTCGCGGCCGGGAAGGACGCGGCGGGGCTCGGCGACGGCCACGGCGGCAAGCGCCACGGCAAGGCGGGCTTCATCGGCCTATCGGTGGGGTCGATCGGCGTGGTCTACGGCGACATCGGCACGAGCCCCCTCTACGCCTTCCGCTCCGCCCTCGCCCCCGTGGCCGACCGGGCGCGCGAGGCGGAGATCCTGGGCGTCGTCTCGCTCGCCCTGTGGGCCATGATCCTGGTGGTCACGGTCAAGTACGTGCTCTTCGTCATGCGCGCTGACAACAAGGGCGAGGGCGGGGTGCTCTCGCTGATGGCGCTGGCGCAGCGGGCGCTGGGCAAGCGCACCACGCTGGTGTTCATCCTGGGCGTCATGGGCGCGGCGCTGTTCTACGGCGACAGCATCATCACGCCCGCCGTCTCGGTGCTGGGCGCGGAGGACGGGCTGAAGACGCTGCCGGGCATCGGCCCGCACGTCACCGACCAGCTCATCATGCTGATCTCGGTGGTGATCCTGTTCGGCCTGTTCCTGGTGCAGAGCCGCGGCACCGCCAAGATCGGGCAGTTCTTCGGCCCCGTCATGCTGGTGTGGTTCCTGGCCATCTCGGCCATGGGCATCCTGCACATCGCCGACAGCCCGCGCATCTTCGCCGCGATCAATCCCTGGTGGGGCGTGAGGCTGATCGCCACTCACGGCTACGTCGGCTTCCTGGTCCTGGGCTCGGTGTTCCTGACCGTCACGGGGGGCGAGGCGCTCTACGCCGACATGGGCCATTTTGGGCGTTGGCCGATCCAGGCGGCGTGGCTGTTCTTCGTGCTGCCGGCGCTGGCGCTGAACTACCTGGGCCAGGGCGCCTTCGTGCTGAGCGCGCTGCACCACGCCCACGCGGCGGGGCGTCCGCTCGGCGACGCCAACTGGTTCTACCTGATGGCGCCCGAGCACCTGCGCCTGCCGCTGGCGCTGCTCGCCACCTTCGCCTCGGTCATCGCCAGCCAGGCGGTGATCACGGGCGCCTTCTCGCTGAGCCAGCAGGCGATTCTGCTGGGCCTCCTGCCGCGGATGGACGTGCGGCGCACGAGCGAGACGCACACGGGCCAGATCTTCCTGCCGCAGGTGAACACGCTTCTGCTGGTGGGCGTCCTGGTGCTGGTCGTCATGTTCCACACCGCCGACAACCTGGCCCACGCTTACGGGCTAGCGGTGACGGGCACGATGCTGGTCACCACCGTGCTCGCCGCGATCGTGGCGCGCCGCATGTGGGGCTGGAAGCTGTGGCAGGTGGTGGCGCTGATCTCGCCCCTGGTGGTGCTGGACGCCACCTTCCTCTCGGCCAACGTGCTGAAGATCGCTTCGGGCGGCTGGTTCCCGCTGCTGATGGGGATGGGCCTGTTCATGCTGATGTCGACGTGGTCGCGCGGCTCGCGCATCCTCTCCGACAAGACCCGGCGCGACAGCCTGCCGCTGGGCGACCTGATCGAAATGCTGTCGGCCCGGCCGCCGCACCGCGCGCCCGGCACCGCCATCTTCCTGACCAGCGACCCCGACCTCGCCCCGGTGGCGCTGATGCACAACCTGAAGCACAACAAGGTGCTGCACGAGAAGAACATCGTGCTGACGGTGAAGACCGCCGAGACGCCCCGGGTGCCCGAGTCCGAGCGCGTGCGCATCCACCCGATCAACGAGGACTTCCGCAAGGTCGTCGTCTCCTACGGCTTCATGGAGACGCCCAATGTGCCCAAGGCGCTGGGCCTGTGCCGCAAGCAGGGGCTGAAGTTCGACATCATGTCGACGTCGTTCTTCCTCGGCCGCCGCTCGGTGGTGCCCTCCGCGCAGAGCGGCATGCCGCTGTGGCAGGACCGGATCTACATCTTCCTGCTGAAGAACAGCACCAACCCCACCGAGTTCTTCAAGATCCCGCCGGGCCGGGTGGTGGAGCTGGGGGCGCAGGTCACCGTCTGAAGGCGAGGAGGCGCGCCTTTGCGGCGAACCTGCGGCAGGGCGCCGCACCATCGCCGTCTTGATGCGTTCAAAAGCCCGTCCCGCAACGGCGACGGAGGCTGAAGCCCGGCATGGCGCTCGCGATCCCCGACCAGATCCGCACCACCTTCACCGGCGAGACCGCGGCCATCGCCAAGGCCAGCGACCTGATCGGCGACTTCGCGGTCAACTTCCTGATCGCGGTCGGCATCCTCCTGGCGACGCTGTGGCTGTCGAAGACGGCGGGCAAGCTCGTGCAGCGGGCGTTCAACCGCTTCCCGCGCCACCA
>JASLDZ010000283.1 GCA_030151985.1 Caulobacteraceae bacterium
CGCCGTGCGCAAGGCGGGCTCGTCCGCGGGCGCGGTGGTGCAGGTGGAGGCGCACGGCGTCCCCGCCGGCTGGGGCGCGCCCGTCTACGGCAAGCTCGACGCGGAGCTGGCGGCCGGGCTGATGTCGATCAACGCGGCCAAGGGAGTCGAGATCGGTGCGGGCTTCGGCGCCGTTGACCTGGACGGGCGCGAGGCGGGCGACGAGATGCGCATGGGGAAGGACGGGCCCGAGTTCCTGTCCAACCATGCGGGCGGGGTGCTCGGCGGCGTCTCCACCGGCCAGCCGCTGGTGGCGCGGGTGGCGTTCAAACCCACCTCCTCGATCCTGACGCCCCGCGCCTCGCTGGACGAGCAGGGCCGCGAGGTCGAGGTGCGCACGACCGGCCGCCACGACCCCTGCGTGGGCATCCGGGCGGCGCCGGTGGCCGAGGCGATGGTCGCCTGCGTGCTGGCCGACGCCTTCCTGCGCCACCGCGGACAGGTCGGCTGAGGCGACCGCCGCGCGGAGGAACGCTTGACCCGCCGGGACGTGCGGCGGTTTAACGAGGCGAACGCCCCGCCAAGCGGGCGCACAAGGAGACTTGGATGAAACGCTCCACGATGGCGCTGGCCGCGGCGCTCGCGGTCATGTTCGCGGGACCGGCGCTGGCGCAGACCTCGCCGGAGGACCGCGCCGCCAACAACGCCGGCCTCGGCGGCAACCAGGCTTCCCGCATCCACGGCGACGACGCCAAGCCGAAGGCCAAGGACGACGCCAAGGGCGGCCCGGCGGTGAAGCTGGACCAGAAGGCGCTCGACCGGGGCATGAAGGAGGCGCCGGCCATCCAGCAGGCCTCCGGCGCGCCGTGCCAGATCAGCGCCGCCGCCTTCCGGGGCGAGGGCACCCAGAAGGGCGCGGACGGCAAGAGCCAGAAGGTGACCATCTACGAGACGGCCTGCTCGGGCTCGCTCGGCTACCTCCTGCTCGCCCCCGCCGGCGGCAAGCCGCAGGCGTTCGACTGCCTGGCCTCGCAAGGCGCGGCGACCAAGTGCGAGCTTCCCGCCAACGCCAACCCCAAGGCGGGGCTCGGCCCGATCGTGACCGCCGCGGGCAAGACCTGCGCGGTCTCCGACGCCAAGTACCTGGGCACCTCGACCACCAACGGCGAGAGCTTCTACGAGGTCGCCTGCGGGACGGCGCCTGGCTACCGCGTGGCTGTGCCGACCTCGGGGCCGCCGGTGGCCAACGACTGCGCGGCGCTGCTGGACAGCCAGAACGCCTGCACCATGACGACCAAGGCGCAGGTCGTCGCCGCCCTCACGCCGATCGCGCAGAGCTCCGGCAAGACCTGCGCGGTGTCCGACGTGCGCTGGATCGGCGTCGGCGCCAAGACGGGCGACACCTTCTACGAGTTCGCCTGCGGCGCGACGCCCGGCTTCATCGCCGTGGTCGACAACACCGGCAAGCTGAAGCAGGCGGTCGACTGCGCCAAGGCGCAGGGCATCGGCGAAGGCTGCAAGATGACCGACACCACCGTCGCCCAGACGCAGGAGAACGGCGTCTACACCAAGGCCGCGGCCAAGGCCGGCTATCCGTGCCAGGTGTCGAAGTACCGCTTCATCGGCATGGACAAGCAGAACCGCGAAGTGGTCGAGCTCGCCTGCTCCGACCACCCGGACGGGGCGCTGGCGGTGCTGGACGACAAGGGCGGCAAGAGCGAGATCCTCGATTGCGTGGCGGCCGGCGCCTACGGGCAGGAATGCAAGCTCTCCGACCCGAAGCTCGCCTATCCCAAGTACACCGAGGCGCTGGCGGCCAAGGGCAAGGCCAGCTGCAAGGTCTCGGGCGCGACCTTCGTCGGCACCAGCGACAAGGGCGTGCAGTATGTGGAGACCGCCTGCGCCGACGGCGCGCCGGGTTGGGTGATCGCCTACGACGCCGCCACCCGCAAAGCGACCGAGGTCCTGAGCTGCTCCCAGGCGACCAGCGCCGGCGCCCCCTGCAAGCTGCCGACCAACGTGGCGGGCAACAAGCGGAGCTGACGGCGGCGACCGGCTTGCAGAGCTCCCCCGCGCGCGGGGGAGCTGGCCGGAGCGAAGCGACGGTCTGAGGGGGCGCGTAGTTCGACACGGGCCCCCTCCGTCGCATCGGCCTGAAGGCCTCGCGCCACCTCCCCCGCAGGCGGGGGAGGTCTGCTGAGGGAATGCTCAGCCCATCGCCGCTTCGATGAAGTGGGGCCCGCGCTCCGACATGGCGCGCTCCAGCGCCTTGTCGAACGCCTCCGCCGTCTCGGTCCGCACGGCGGGCACGCCGAAGCCCTTCGCCAGCGCGCACCAGTCCATCACGGGCTCCGACAGGTCCAGCAGTCGGCGCGCCTGCGGACCGGCCTGCCCCGACTTGGTCCGCGCCAGCTCGATGTTCAGGATGCGGTAGGCGCGGTTGGCGAAGACGATCGTCGTCACGTCCAGCCCCTCGCGCGCGATCGTCCACAGCCCCTGCAGCGTGTAGGCGCCCGCGCCGTCGCCGTTCAGCGACAGCACCTTGGCGTCCGGCCGCGCCACCGCCGCGCCCACCGCCAGCGGGATGCCCTGTCCGATGGCGCCCCCCGTCAGCATCAGCCAGTCATGGGGACGGGCGCCCTTGGTCTGCATGTAGATCGGCAGCCCCGCCGTCACCGCGTCGTCGCTGATGACGGCGTGCTCGGGCATGTGGCGCGAGATCGACTCGCCGATCGCATAGGCGGTCAGCTCGCCGGTGGAGACGGGCGGCTCCACGCGGT
>JASLDZ010000286.1 GCA_030151985.1 Caulobacteraceae bacterium
GCTGGTCATCGAGGGCGACTACGGCGAGCAGAGCGTCAAGCTCGCGGCGGGCGCCATGGTGGTCTACCCCGCCGACAGCCTGCACCGGGTGGAGCCGATCACCCGCGGCAGCCGCTGGGCGAGCTTCTTCTGGGCGCAGTCCATGGTCGCCGACGGGGGCCGCCGCGCCCTGCTGCACGGGCTGGACAGGAGCGTGATCGAGACCCGCGCGGCCCTGGGCGACACCCATCCCGCGGTGCTCCGGCTGACCGCGACCTACCACAACCTGCTGCGCATGTGGGCGCAGGCCTGAGCGGGAACAGCGAAGCCACCCTCCCGGTTGACCGCGCGTCCGCTCTGCGCGCGCACAACCTTAGGGAGACAAGAACAGATGATCCGCTCCTCCATCCTCGCCGGCGTCGCGGCGCTGGCCGTTTCGGCCGTGGCCGCCCAGGCGCAGCCGCGCCCCTATGCGCCCGGCGGCGGCGCGGCTCCGCCCGCCCCCGAGTTCGTGGCCAAGGCCGGCGCGTCCGACAAGTTCGAGATCACCGAGGCCAACCTCGCGCTCGCCCGCTCGCACAACCCGCGCGTTAAGAGCTTCGCGCGCGAGATGGTGCGCGACCACACCCAGTCCACCATGAAGGTCAAGGCGGCCGCCCGCCGGGTGATGGGCCACAACCCGCCGCCGCCCATGCTGAACCCCGATCAGCAGCGCATGGTGGCCGACCTGCGCGCCTCGCACGGGCCGGACTTCGACCGCACCTACCTCGACCAGCAGGTGCAGGCGCACCAGCAGGCGCTCGACCTGATGCAGGCCTACAGCTCGGGCGGCGACGCGCCGCCCCTGCGGCAGGCGGCGACCGAGATCACGCCTGTCGTGCAGCACCACCTCGACATGGCCAAGGACATGCACGACCACATGCGCTGACGAGGCGGCGCGGCGCCTCCGCCCGGCGGGCGGGCGGCGTCGCGCCTCAGCGGACGCCGACGGCGACCAGGTTGTCGTCGGTGTTCCGGTCGATCAGCTTGGCGTAGGGGTCGATGCCGGCGAACCGCGGCGGCCGGTCCACCGTCACCGTCACCACACCCGCGCCGGCCTTCACCTCCGCCGGCTTCAGCCACAGCACATCCTTCGCCCCGAAGCCCGCCTTGGACGGGTCGCGGGCGAACACGCCCACGTCGATCGCTTCGTCCAGCGGCGCCGGCGTCTCCTTGCCCTGCCCGTCGGCGTGCACCTTCCGGGCGGAGAACTTCAGCGTCACGTCCCAGCGACCGTCGGGGCGCTTGCGGGCCGAGGCGGCCTGGGCCTTGAGGTCGTAGAGCGCGATGGTGGTCCACAGGTCCGAGACCAGCGCCTGCTTCTTCGGATCGCCGCCCGTCTGCGCCTGTAGCAGCGGCAGGTACTCCAGCGTCCGCGGATAGGGCGCGGCCTTGAACGCGAACCCGCCGAGCAGCCCCTTGAGCGAGGCGTCCACCGCGTCGCGCCCGAGCGCGTCGCGCAGGCGGTACATCACCAGCGAGCCCTTCTGGTAGTAGATGTAGCTCTGGTTCTCGACCCGCTCGAGCGGCAGCTCCTCCAGCGGGTCGCCGCCGCGTGAGCGCAGGTAGCGGTCAAGCTCGTACTTCAGGAAGCGGCGGATCTGGTCGCCCCCGTAGAGCGCCTCCATCGTCATCAGCGCGGAGTATTGGGCGAAGGTCTCCGACAGCGCCGCGCCTCCCTGGTTCTCCGAGCCGATCACCTGGTGCGCCCACCACTGGTGGCCCAGCTCGTGCGCGGTGACGTAGGTGACCATGTCGATCTTGTCGGACCGGGCGAAATCCTTCGCCGGCTTGAAGGTGAAGCCGATGTCCTCGCTGTAGGGGATGGTGTTGGCGAAGCTCTGCGCGAAGCTGCCGGTAAAGCCCGGGAACTCCAGGATGCGGACCTGCCGGAACTGGTAGGGGCTGAAGGCGGCCTGGTCGCGGTCCAGCGCCGCCTTTAGCGCCGCGATCATCCGGTCCACGTTCCAGGGGTGGTGCGGGTCGTAGTAGACCCCAAGGTCGATCCCCCTGTAGGCGACGTGCTTCTCGGCGTAGCGGGCCGACTGGATCGAGAAGAAGTTCTGGATCGGCGCCTCGCTCCTGAACCGCGCGATGCGCCGCCCGCCGGCGGTCATGTCCGAAACCTTATAGCCCGGCGCGATCGGCGTCTGGTCGGCCTCGGTGGACACGGTGATGTCGGTCGAGACCCAATCCGAGTCCCGCCGCAGCCCGTTGAACTGGCGCGCCGCCGCGTCCTCGAGCTTCGGCGGCCGCAGCTCCGCGGGGAGGCCGTACTTCTTGCGCTTGGAGCGGTCGGTGAGCAGGCCGTCACGGCTCATCCCGATGAAGGGAGCGAGCGCGGAGTTGTCGACGAAGGTGCCGTTGCCGACGATGCGCGTGGTGTTGCCGCTGTTCTTGAAGCCGCGCTGGCCGGCCAGCGTCTCGAACGCCACGCGGCGGGTCTCGCCCGGCGCCATCGGCGTGTCGAAGGCGAAGATGCGGTAGTTGAACGCCTCGTACGTCTTCAGCGTCCGCGCGCCCTCGACGCTCACCGCCCGCACCTTCAGGTCGGGGTCGAAGCGCAGGTGGATCTGGCGGATGGGGGCGGCCGTGTCGTTGCGCACGACGTAGGCGCCGTGCGTCACCGCCTGGTGCTCGCGCGGCAGGAGGTCGACGCGCATCGTCACCGCCTGGATCTTCGGCTGGGGCAGGGCCTCGAAAGGCAGGAGCTGCTTTTCGGCGTCCGCCTGCAGCCGCTCCACCGCCTTGGTGGTGCGGTAGGTGTTCAGCACCTTGACGTTCCACCAGATGAAGCCGCCGGTCCCCAGCGCCGCCAGGACGCTCAAGCCCAGGAGCGCGCCCGCGGCCCCCGCCAGGCGTCGGGGCAGCCGCGCCAGCCTCGGCCGCAGCGCCACGTTGGCGCCCCGCCGCCACATCCCGTAGGCGAGCACCGCCAGCGCCAGCGACACGGCCGTCCAGTAGGCGCGGTACCACCAGCCCGCGACGGCGAAGTAGCCCTGCCCGTTCATGTCCGACAGCGGCACGTCCGGCCCGCTGGCGAACAGGTAGAGGTGGTTCTCCAGCCCCATGGCCGCGAAGGTCAGGAGCATGATCTGGATGACCACCATGATCCCCCAGCCGATGAACTTGTGGGGCGAGATCGCCTGGACGAACACCGCCAGGAAGGCGAGCTGCACGAAGTCGATCGCGTCGGGCGCCACGTACCAGCCGAGGTATTCCAGGAGGTCGGGGGCCACGCCGCCCTTCGCCAGCTGCACCACGATGGCGGCGGCCACGCTGACCAGCGACAGCGCGAACAGCACCAGCGCGATGGCGGCCATCTTGGGCGCGGCGAAGGTCCAATCGGGCGCGGGCGCGGAGTCCACGATCTCGTCGATCTTGCGCTCGCGGTCGCGCCAGACGAGGTCGCCGGCGTAGTAGATCGCCACGATCAGCGGGATGATCGAGAAGCTCTCGCGCAGCCCCTGCACCATGTTGCGCGTGGTGGGGTAGAGGGCGCTTCCGTAGAAGCCGTCCATGAAGCTCAGGCGGAAGAAGGCGTTGATCAGCCCCAGCGCCAGGAGGATGAAGAAGGCGGGACTCCGGAACACCAGCCGCATCTCGAAACGCGTCCGCAGCGCGAGCGAGGCGAAGGCGGCCCGAAGGTCGTGGCGGGCCCGCGCGCGCGGGCCGGACGCCGCGGCGGGGCGGGGCGGGCCGGCCTCGGCGACCGGCGGTTCGAC
>JASLDZ010000287.1 GCA_030151985.1 Caulobacteraceae bacterium
CTGAAGTCCTTCTCGGAACGGCGCGCCGACCCCCGGCCGCCGATCGACGCCCCGCGAGGAAGGTGACGGCCTGAACTCGCCTTGAATGGTCGAAAGCCTCAAATGTTCATCGGGTGGCGCTCCGCGAGCAGGTGCGGCCCCGCGTCCGCCAGGTCGACGCAGCCGGTGAGCGACATGGCGACCTTCAGCTCGCCCCGCACGATTCCCAGCATCTTCGCCACCTGCGCGTCGCCGCCGGCGGCCAGAGCGAAGGCCCAGGCGCGTCCCAGCAGCACGCCCTTCGCGCCCAGCGCCAGCGCCTTCAGCACGTCGAGACCCGAACGGACTCCGCCGTCCATCAGCACGGTGGTCTCGGTCCCGACCGCCTGTACGATCGGCGGGAGGGCGGCCGCGCCCGAGAGCACGCCGTCCAATTGACGACCGCCGTGGTTGGAGACCACCACGCCGTCCGCCCCCGCCCGCACCGCCTCGCGGGCGTCCTGCGGGTCGAGCACGCCCTTGATCACGATCGGCCCGTCCCAGCGCTCGCGCACCCAGGCGATGTCGGCCCAGGTCAGGCTCTGGTCGAAGTTCCGCCCGACCCAGCCTTGGAAATCGTTCAGCCCCTTGGCGTCAGGCATAGCGGCCACGACGTTGCCGAAGGTGTGCGGCTTGCCGCCGATCCCCACGTCGCGCAGCCAGTCGACATGCGACGCCGTCGCGAGCGCGCGCATCGCGCGGCGCAGCGGCGACGTGGACCCGGAGAGGCCGTTCCGCACGTCGCGGTAGCGGGCGCCCGGCAGCGGCAGATCGACGGTGAACACCAGCACGGGCGAGCCCACCGCCTTCGCGCGCGCCAGGAGCTCGGCCATGTAGCCGCGATCCTTCAGCATGTAGAGCTGGAACCAGGGCGGCGCCCCCGCCCCCTGCGCCACCTCCTCCAACCCGCAGATCGAAACCGTGGAGAGGGTGAAGGGCAGGCCGAAGCTCTTGGCCGCCCGCGCCGCCTGCACCTCTCCGCGGCGCGCATACATGCCGGCCATGCCGATCGGACCGAGGATCACCGGCATGGCCAGCTCCTGCCCGAAGAGGCGGGTGCGCGTGGTCAGCTTGGACACGTCCCGCAGCACCCGCTGGCGCAGCGCGATGGCGTTCAGGTCGGCGGTGTTCCGGGCTAGCGTGGTCTCCGCATAGGAGCCGCCGTCGATGTAGTCGAACAGCATCCGCGGCAGGCGGCGGCGGGCGGCCTCGCGAAAGTCGGTAACGGAGGCGGGGGTCATGCGAGCCGGCCTTCCGCCGCCAAGGCGCGGAGATCACGGGCGCCGTGGACGACGCGGGTGACGATCACGCGATCGGCCTCCACGACATAGAACGCCAGATACGATCCCTCCCTGACCGTCCGCAGTCCAGGAACGAGATCGTCGCGAGGCCGTCCGGCGTGGGGATGTTTGGCCAGCCTGTCCGTCGCGGAACGGATGCGATGGACGAGGCCGTCGGCGATGGCGTCCGAACTGGCGGTCGACACGCGGTCCCAGATATCTTTCAGGTCTTCCTGCGCCGCGCGGGCGATCTTTATGCGCATCGCCGGGCGCGGCGTTCCTTGGCCTCTCGAATGATCTCGTCGGCGTCGAAATCGTAGACGCGACCGGCCGCGATGTCGTCCAGCCCCTCCTGAATCATCGCTTTCAGCTTCGCATGACCGATGGCGGCCTCGACCTGCCGGATTCTCCATTCCGTCAGCGCTTCGCGGACCACCGCGTCAGCCGATTCGTAGCCCCACTCCTCCGCCGCCATCCGCAGGTCTTCGGCGAGGTCGGGTTGCAGGGTCAAGGCGCCGTCGTCAGGCATGGTCGGAAGATGGCCCCATCCGTTCGGAGCCGCAACGCCCCTCACGGCCCCTTCCAGTCGAACGCCAGCAGGAGCGTGCGCTGGAAGCCGGCGAAGTTGTTGTCGCTGACGAGGTAGAGCCGCCAGCCGCCGTGCGGGCCGGGAACGGCGCTGATCCCCTCCATGTTGTCGCGGGTGAGCGGGCGGTCGAGCACGGCGAGTCTGCGGGCGGTCCAGGGCCCGCGGCCGTCCGGCGTGGCGGGCTGGAGGTACGCGATCGTCGCGCGCCAGCCGGTGAAGACGCCCACGGTGCGGTAGACGGCCACGAAGCCCGGACCCGCCGCGTCCAGTCCCGTCAGCTTGAAGCCGGGGAAGGGGCTGGTGGGCATGACGCTGACGCAGGCGTCGTGCACGGCGACGGGCGCGATGCGGCAGCGCCAGATCTCCCCGTCCTCCGCGCCCTCGTAGAGCGCGCCGTCCTTGTAGGCCAAGGCCTCCAGCCCGAGGTCGCGGTCGCGCCGCTTCATGTCGGGCGAGATCGCCAGCCGCACGCCCGCGCCGCCGCCGGGCGGGTAGCGGAGCACCCGGTGCTCCTGCTCGAAGCTGACCGCGTAGCCGCCGTCGGGAAGCGCGGTGATGTCCTCCGCGTCAGCCTCGACCTTGGACTGCAGCGCCTGGCCGGTCTCGTCGACCATGCGCTGGATGGTGGGCTCCCCCACGCCCGTGAGCCGCCCTTGGCCGTCGAGCACGATCCGGCCACGCACGAGGTCGCCCTCGTCGGTCTGCGACATGAAGCGGCCGTCGTCCTCCACGTCCAGGCCCGAGAGGCCTCCGAAGCTGGATGTGCCGCGCGCCTTCAGCTCCAGCCCGCCGGCCCACGTCAGCTCGCCCACGGTGGTGCGCCGTGGATCGCCGGGGTCGAGCGCCAGCGGCTTGGCGATCACCTCGAACGGGAAGGGGCGGGGCACGGCCGCCGGGCCGGAAGGCCGCGCGCCGCAACTCGCCACGGCCCCCACCACGAGGAAGCCGACAACCCGCTCGACGCCGCTCATGCCGAGACGCGCACCGCGCGCGAGGCCAGGCGCGCGTGCCCTCCCGACAGACGCAGCGGGCCGGCCGCGGCGGGATGCGTCATCGCGCGGGGTTCCTCGTCGAACAGCTCGGCCAGCCGCTCGGTGATCGCGCCGCCCAGCTGCTCCACGTCCACGATGGTGACGGCGCGGCGGTAGTAGCGGGTGACGTCATGGCCGATGCCGATGGCGGTGAGCTCCACGGGGGAAGCCGTCTCGATCTCGGCGATCACCTGGCGCAGGTGCCGCTCCAG
>JASLDZ010000291.1 GCA_030151985.1 Caulobacteraceae bacterium
TTCCGAGCCGACGACCGACAGCAAAGGAGAGTCCCGCATGCCGATAGGCCTCGCGCCCGCCGCGCGCTCCGGCTTCGCCGCCCACGACATCGACCTGGAGGCGCTGGACCGCGCGCCGGGCTTCGACCTGCCCTTCAACCCCGGCGTCCAGATCCGCGGCTACGCCTGCGTGTCGGAGCCGAACTGTCAGGTGATCGTCGAGGACTTCCTGCCCGGCTCGGAGTTCAGCTGGGTCTTCACCCATGACGAGTTCCAGTACTGCATCTCGGGCGAGATGGAGCTGGAGGTGTTCCTGCCGCCGCTCTACGCGGAGTCCTCGAAGGTCCGCATCAAGGGCGGCACGGTCTACACCTTCCCCGTCGGCGCGCGGATGCAGGTGAAGGTCGTGGGCGAGGCGCCCTGCCGCCACATCTGCTTCTGCGCCCCGAACCCCGGATATCCCTTCCCCACCCGCGCGGAACTCGACGCGCCGCCGGCCGCATAGGAGCGGGCGCCATGGACAGGATCGCCTGGGGGCGCTTCGGGCACTACGCCTGCCAGGACGCGGACCTGGACGGCGCGCCGGAGCTGGAGTTCCCGTTCACGCCGGGCTCGCGCTTCCGCGCCGTGAACACCGGCGTCGACGAGCCCGCGTGCCAGATCAACTACGAGGACTTCCTGAAGGGCCCGGACATCGTCTGGACCCTCGCGCACGACGAGGTGCAGTACGTAGTCTCGGGCGAGGCGGAGGTGAGCTACCACCTGCCGCCGCTGATGCTGGAGAGCGGCAAGGTGGTCGCCCGGACGGGCTCGGTCTACTACCTGCCCCGCGGATGCCGGGTGGTGTGGCGGGTCTTGAGCGACGCGCCGTTCCGCCATCTCTGCATCACCTACCCCAACCCCGGCTATCCGATTCCGGTGGCGGCGAGCGTGGCGGCGCCGGGCGGACGCTAGCCTCGCCGTCCATCGCATCGCCCGGTCGGGCGAACGTCAGGGTCGCAGCGACGAGCGCGTCGGTGGAGTCGGCCAGCGGGACCTCGAGGTCCTCCCGTGCGAGCACCAGCGGAACCTCGGTGCACCCCGAAACGATGAGCTCGGCGCCCCGAGCGATCAGCTCTTCGGCGAGCGCGCGCATGCCGGCGCGTACGGTGGGCCCGACCTCTCCCTGCTTGACGCGGTAGAGCAGCGCCATGAACCGCGCCTGCCCCTCGGCGTCGGGCGCCGTCACCTCGACGCCGCAGGCCGCGAAGGCGTCCTGGTAGAGGCGAGCTTCCAGGCAGGCGGACGCGGCGAGCAATCCCACCCTGCGGACATCGGGATGGTCCCGGCGCACGACCGCGACGGTCGCGTCGATCAGGCTCAGGAACGGCGCGGACGTCAGCGCCGCCCGGATATCGTCCGCGAAGGCGTGGGCGCTGTTGCAGACCATCACCAGGCCTTCCGCGCCGGCGCGCTCCAGCCCCGCCGCCATCTCGGCGAGCACCTGCCCCGGCGACGGCCCCTTGCCCGCCAGCGCCGCGTTGCGGTCCGGCACGCGAGGGTTCAGGTCGACGAGGACGCGGACGTGGTCCTGGTCGCTCGTCGCGGGCGTGGCCCGCTGAAGCTTGGCGAGGAAGTCGAGCGTCGCCGCCGGCCCCATGCCGCCCAGGACGCCGACGGTGCGGGGCGCGCGGCTCATGCGGACCGCAGCACGTCCTGGTAGGCGTAGAGCGCGGGAGAGCCCCCGGTGTGGACGAACAGCACCCGCTCACCGGCCTTGAACACGCCCTCCCTCACCAGCCCGATTAGGCCGGCCATCGCCTTGCCGGTGTAGACCGGGTCGAGCAGCACCCCCTCCAGCCGCGCGAGCATCCGCACCGCCTCGACCATCTCGGCGGTCGGAAGCGAGTAGCCGGGCCCCACCCAGCGATCCAAGGCGGTCACCGCGTCCCGAGGGACGGACGGAAGGCCCAGCAGCGCCGCGGTCCGCTCCGCCAGAGCGTGGACGTTGCCCTCCTGCTCGGCTCGCGGTCGCCGCACGTTGATCCCGGTCAGCGGAATGCCGGCGTTGCAGCCGAGGAGGCCGACGAGCAGGCCCGCGTGCGTGCCGGCGCTGCCGCTGGCGCAGACGACGTGGTCGAACGCGACCCCTGTGTCGAAGCTCTGCTGCAGGATCTCCTCGGCGCACGCGACGTAGCCCAGCGCGCCCAGCGGGTTGGAGCCGCCGCCCGGGATGACGTAGCCGCGACGCCCCTGCGCCGACAGGTCGGCCGCGACCTCGCGCATGGCCGCCTCCATGTCGGTCCCGGCGTCGACCACGCGGACCTCCTCGACGCCCAGGAGGTCGAACAGGAAGTTGTTACCGCTCGCGTCGGCGCGGTAACTGCCCGCGACCCGCTGCTCGAGCACGAGGCGGCACTTCAGCCCCTCGCGAACGGCCGCGGCCAGGGTCAGGCGGCAGTGGTTGGACTGGACCGCGCCCTGGGTGACCAGCGTGTCGGCGCCCTGGGCGAGCGCGTCGGCCACCAGGAACTCCAGCTTGCGCGTCTTGTTGCCGCCGCCGGTCAGACCCGTCAGGTCGTCGCGCTTGATCCAGATCTCCGGCCCGCCGAGCTCCCGGCTGAGATGGTCCAGCCGCTCGATGGCCGTGGGACCCGGCGTGTAGCGGCGGCGGGGGAAGCGGGCGAGGTTCATGGCGCCGCTCCTACCGCGCCGCCTCGCCCCAGGTCGAGACGCGCGGCGCCGTCGCCCAAGGCGACGCGGCCCTGGCCGGAGCTTAGCACTTCAGATCATGCCAAAAGATGTTCCGCCGCTTATTCTTCACCACGCGAGAACTTAGCCTCTTTCCGACGGGTTCACCGCCCAGACATCAAGTCGTTCCCGGGCGGAGAGTAACATATGTACTACCACGACAAGCGCCTGCAGTATCCGGTCCGGGTGGAGACCCCCGACCCGCAGTTCGCCAGGATGCTGCAGCAGGCGATCGGCGGCGTGGAGGGCGAGATCCGCGTCTGCATGCAGTACTTCTTCCAGGCCTGGGGCTCCCGCGCGCCGACGCCGAAGTACCGCGACATGCTCCTCCACACCGCCACCGAGGAGATCGGCCACATCGAGATGCTGGCCACCGCGGTGGCGCTGAACCTCGACAAGGCGCCGGCCGAGCTTCAGGAGGAAGGCGCCGCGGATGGGGTCGTCGGCGCCGTCATGGGCGGCGGCAAGGCGCGCCACGCCGTGGAAGGCATGCTGCACCGCCACCTGCTGTCGACGGGGCTCGCGGCCCAGCCCTGCGACTCCGACGGCGTGCCGTTCGAAATGAGCCACATCTACGCCAGCGGAAACATCGCGGCCGACATGTACTGCAACGTCGCCGCCGAGAGCACCGGCCGCGTCCTGGCGACGCGGCTCTACAACGCCGCCCACGACGAGGGCATGAAGGACATGCTGCACTACATGATCGCCCGCGACACCATGCACCAGCAGCAGTGGTTGGCGGTGATCGAGGAACTGGGCGGCGAGGAAGGCCAGCTCCCCATCCCCAACAGCTTCCCGCAGGCCCAGGAAGACCAGCGCAACAACTACAACTTCTACGCCACCGCCCACGACGGGTCGGCGCCGGAGGGCCGCTGGACGTCGGGGCCTTCGATCGACGGCAAGGGCGAATTCACCGTCTTCCAGAACACGCCCCTGGGGCAGGAGCCGGTGCTCGGTCCCGCGCGGCCGGACAGCGGCGCCCAGGCCGAGCAGATCGGGAGGCCGAACAGGACCTGATCCTTATCAATTGACTACGAGCGCAAGAAAGGCTCGCGGCCGGGCGCGCGCGCAGGAACATGCGCGCGCTCCCACGGCTTTCGGTCACGACCTTCCGGAGGATTGGATGACGTCCGCCAACGACCACGACCACCCGCGCTCGACCGCCCAGATCGCCGGCCACCCGATCCACGCCATGCTGGTGACATTCCCGATCGCCTTCCTGGTCGGCGCCTTCGTCACCGACATCATCTACGCCCAGACGGCCAACCTCCTGTGGCAGTACTTCTCCATCTGGCTGATCACGGGCGGCCTGATCATGGGCGGCCTCGCGGCGCTAGCGGGCTTCGTCGACTACTTCGGCGACCGACGGGTGCGGGCGCAGAAGCCGGCCACGCCGCACATGGCGCTGAACGTGCTCGCCATGCTGCTGTCGCTGGTCAACGCCTTCGTCCACAGCCGCGACGGCTGGACGGCGGTGGTGCCGCAGGGGCTGATCCTGTCCGGGATCGTGGTGCTGATCCTGGGCGTCAGCGCCTGGCTGGGCGGCTCGCTCACCTACAAGCACGCGGTGGGGGTCTCGAAGTGAGCGCGCGCCGGATCCTCGCGGCCGCCTCGGGCGTCACGCTGGCCGCGTCGCTCGCCGCCTGCAGCGACCCGCCCTTCGATGAGAAGACGCAGATCGGCGCCAATCCGGCCCTGCCCGAGCCGCACCAGTACCTGCTGCCGCCGATCAAGGTCGCGCCGGGGCAGGGCTGGACCCAGAGCGGGGGCGTGCCGACCGTCGCGTCGGGGCTGAAGATCGCGGCGCTGGCCACCGGCCTTGCGCACCCTCGCATGGTCTATGTGCTTCCCAACGGCGACGTGCTGGCGGTGCAGGCCAAGTCGCCGCCGCCGGAACCGATCAAGCGGCCGAAGGACCCGATCGTCGCCTTCGTGAAGAACAAGGCGACTTCCTTCCCCGGCGGCGGCAAGGCGGCCAGCCGCATCACCCTGATCCGGGACGCGAACGGCGACGGCAAGCCCGAGCTGGTCGTCACCCTGCTCGATCACCTGAACTCGCCGTTCGGCGTCGTGTGGATCGACAACACCCTCTACGTCGCCAACACCGACGCGGTGGTCGCCTACCCGTTCACGCCGGGCCAGACGGCGATCACCGCCCCCGGCAAGGTGCTCACACCGCTGCCCGGCGGT
>JASLDZ010000407.1 GCA_030151985.1 Caulobacteraceae bacterium
CGCCAGCAGGCCCGCGACCAGATAGGCGCCCACCATCCCCCAGAACTGCCCGCGCGTGAGGCGCCAGGCGGAGAACAGCCGCACCCTGCGCTCGTGGAAGGTCATGGCCGGCGCGATCGACAGCCGCACCACGGGATAGAACAGCGCGAGGAAGACCGCCGCCGACGCCGACGCCAGCACCAGCCGCGCCGCCTCGGGCTGCAGCGCCTGGCCGGCGGCGGCGGCTCCCGCTTCAACGACCGCCAGCAGCACCTGCAACGCCGTGAGCGCGGCGAGCGCATACAGCCACAGGCCCAGCTGCCGCAGCTCCTGGAACCCCAGGCGCAGGTAGCCGAAGCGCGCGTCCGCCGGCTCCAGCACCCCGCGCAGCACGGCGCAATAGAGCACCGCGTTCAGCGCCAGGAAGGCCGCCAGCAGCCCGGGCAGCCAGGGCCCGGCGGCCTCGGCGCGGGCCACCAGGTCCGGCGCGAGCGGGGCGGGGTCGAACGGGCGGATGGCGGCGACCACCGGGCCCAGGCCCAGCTCCGCCACCACGCTCAGGATCGCCAGGTTGACGGCGAACAGCGCCACGGCCCAGGCGGCCACCGCGCCGGGCCGCTCGCGCGTCAGCCGGAACCCTTCGAGCGCGGAATCGACGACGGCGAAGCGGATCCCCGACGCCTGCGAAGACGTCGGCTTCACACGTGCAGGCCGAAGTGGGTGGAGCGGTCGGCGCGGGCGACCGCCGGGTCTGGAGGCGCACCCACGCCCACGATCTGCCGGTAGGCGTCGGCCGGGGCGCCGACCAGGACGGCGAACATCAGCGCGTAGAGGGCCGAAGCCACCAGCAGCCACGTAACCATGACCGGCGAGAAGTAGCCGGCGAAGCTCGACATGTCCGGCCGGAAGATCACGCCCGCCGCCTGCATCCCCCCCGCCGCCGCGGCGACGCCCGAGAAGACGACGAACACGACCAGCATCATGACGACGGCCAGGATCCAGGCGAGGACGTAGGCGCCGAACAGCGGCCAGAAGCGCCCCCGCGTCAGCCTCCAGGCGCCCGCGATGTCGAGCGAGCGCCGGTCCAGCGCCATCGGGCTGAGCAGCGACAGCCGCACCATCACGAACAGGAGCAGGGCAAGCACGCCCAAGGCGCCGACGACGGCCACGAGAACCGACGCCTCCTGCGCCGCGATCGCCAGCATCGCCGCCAGGATCGCCACCGCGACGGCGGCGACCAGGTAGATGACGAAGAAGGCGATCCAGACGATGAGCAGCACCGCGAGCTGGAGCAGCTCGTCCACGCCGAGGCCCAGCCGCCCCGCCGCGCCGCCGCCGGGGCGCAGGATGGCGCGGTTCACCGCCGCGAACATCAGGCCGTAGAACAGAAGGGTGACGAGCATGACGAAGCCGTACGCAGGGGCCATGGCGGCCAGCATGGCGAAGGTCCGGCTAGGATCGGCCTTGGCGCCGCTCGCGGCGGCGGCCTGCAGCTGCATCATCTGCGGCCCCACGGTGGCGACCATCACCGCTCCCGTCGCCAGGTAGAGGCCCGCGAAGGTCGCGGCCCAGACCAGCAGCGTCAGCGGCTCGCGACGGGCCAGGCGAAAGCCCGCGAAGGCGGCGTCGGTCGCCGAGAAGGCGCGCGCGGGATCGACGGGAGGGGGCATGCGGGACCAAGACTCGCGGCGCGGGAAGACGCCCGAAGCTGGAGGAGCGCGGCGCTTTCGGCAAGCGGCGTCGAGGATTAACTAGGCGTCATGGTTTCCAACCCCGTCCACATCGTCGGCGCCGGCCTCGCCGGATCGGAGGCCGCCTGGCAGGTCGCGCAGGCCGGCGTCCCGGTCGTGCTGCACGAGATGCGCCCGCACGTCGGCACCGCCGCGCACCAGACCGGCGGCTTCGCGGAGCTGGTGTGCTCCAACTCCTTCCGCTCCGACGACTGGGAGCACAACGCGGTCGGCCTCTTGCACGCCGAGATGCGGGCGTGCAGCTCGCTGATCCTGGAGTGCGGCGACGCCAGCCAGGTGCCCGCGGGCGGCGCGCTGGCGGTGGACCGGGAGGGGTTCAGCGCCCGCGTCACCGAGCGACTGCGCGCCCATCCGCTGGTGACGGTCGAGGAGGGCGAGCTCGACGGCTGGCCGCCCGAGGCGTGGGGCCGCACGATCCTGGCCACCGGCCCCCTCACCTCCCCGGCGCTGGCGAGGGCGATCCTGCAGCGCACGGGCGAAGAGAGCCTGAGCTTCTTCGACGCCATCGCCCCCATCGTCCACGCCGAGTCGATCGACATGGGCACAGCCTGGCGCCAGTCGCGCTACGACAAGGAGGGACCGGGAGGCGACGCGGCCGCCTACATCAACTGCCCGATGGACAAAGCGCAGTACGAGGCCTTCGTCGACGCCCTGCTCTCCGGCCCCAAGGCCGAGTTCAAGGACTGGGAGCACGTGCCCTACTTCGACGGCTGCCTGCCGATCGAGGTGATGGCCGAGCGCGGGCGCGAGACGCTGCGCCACGGCCCGATGAAGCCTGTCGGCCTCACCAACCCGCACAACCCCACCGAGAAGGCCTGGGCCATCGTGCAACTGCGCCAGGACAACGCGCTCGGCACCCTGTTCAACATGGTCGGCTTCCAAACCAAGCTGAAGCACGGGGCGCAGACGGACGTCTTCCGCATGATCCCGGGGCTGGAGCAGGCGCAGTTCGCGCGGCTGGGCGGCCTGCACCGCAACACCTTCATCAACAGCCCGCGCCTGATCGACGGCCTGCTGCGGCTGAAGGCCGAGCCGCGCGTGCGTTTCGCGGGGCAGGTGACGGGGGTGGAAGGCTATGTGGAGAGCGCCGCCATCGGCCTCCTCGCCGGCCGCTTCGCCGCCGCGGAGGCGCTGGGCGCGCAGCCGGTCTCGCCGCCGCCGCAGACGGCGCTGGGCGCGCTCGTGGCGCACGTCACGGGCGGGCACCTGGAGGCGGGCGCCCGCTCCTTCCAACCGATGAACGTCAACTACGGCCTGCTCCCGCCGCTGGAGGCCGAGGGGCCCAAACGCCGCGCCGACGGCTCGCGCCTGTCGGGCGTGGAGCGCGGGCGGGCGAAGAAGCGGGCGATGAGCGTGCGCGCGCTGGAGGCGCTCCGCGGCTGGCTGGGGGAGAGCGAAGCGCGGGCGGCTTAGGTCCTGCCCCCTCCCCGCTCATCCCCGCGCATGCGGGGACCCAGACTTTCTTCTGACCCGACGCCGATCACCCGACCAAGCAAGCCTGGGTCCCCGCATGCGCGGGGATGAGCGGATTGAAGAGGTGGGCGCTACACCCGCTTCATCGTGATGATCGGCACCGGCGGCTTCAGCCACTGCCCCGCCTGGTCGGCGAACTCCGACTTGCTGGAGGTGGGCAGCGACAGGATCTTCCTCACCACCGCCAGCCCCTCGACCGTCATGCCGAAGGCGGCGAAGCCCAGGTTGTCGCCCTTCGCGCCGGGGTGGGCGTCCAGGTACGGCTCGTCGGTGGCGCAGATGAAGAAGTTGGCGGTCGCCGTGCCCGGCTGGAAGCGGCCGATGGAGATGGTCCCCGCCAGGTGGCGCAGGCCCGTTTGCGTCGTGCTCTCGTGCGGGATCGGCGGATAGGGGTGCACGTGGCCGTTCGGGCCGCCGACGATGGTGCCGTGGGTGGGCGCGCCGCGGGTGCGGGCGGCGCGGAAGAAGCTGCCGTTGTCGTACTTCCCGGTGTCGACGTAGTGCAGGAAGTTGGCGCTGGTGAGCGGCGCCTTCTTCGCCTCCAGCTCGACCACGATCGTCCCGTGGTTGGTCTTGATGGCGACGCGCGGCTTGTCCGAGGAGGCCGCCATGACCTCGACCGGCGCCGCCAGCGTCAGCGCCGCGCCCGCGACCACGCCGCGCCGCCCGATCCCGTCCCTCATGCGTCTCTCCGTTGACGGTCGACCCTACACCGCGCCCCGCGCCGCCGCCCAGACGAGCGCCGCGCGGTCGCGCAGCTCCGACGGCGGCCGCCCCCCCGCCCGGCGCGGGGCGCGGTGTAGGGTCGACCGTCAACGGAGAGACGCATGAGGGACGGGATCGGGCGGCGCGGCGTGGTCGCGGGCGC
>JASLDZ010000434.1 GCA_030151985.1 Caulobacteraceae bacterium
GATCGGCCTGGATGAAGAAGGCCATGCGGGCGTGCTGGATCCCGCAGTACTCGGTGCACTGGCCCATGTAGCGGCCGGGCTTGTCGGCCTGCAGCCAGGTCTCGTTGACGCGTCCGGGGATGGCGTCGGTCTTGCCGGTCAAGGCCGGGGGCCAGAAGGAGTGGATCACGTCCTCGGCGCCCAGCCGCACGCGCACGGGCGTCCCCACCGGGATGTGCAGCTCGTTGGCGGTCTCGAAGCTCAGGCGCGGGTCGGCGTCGAGGTAGCGGGCGCGCCACCACCACTGCACCCCGTCCACCGCGATGGTGAGCGGCGCCGGGCGGGAGGGCCCGTTCACCTGGGCCAGCACCGCCACGGTCCAGACCACCGTCGCCGCGAGCGCGATCATCGTCAGCCCGACGCCCCAGGCGAACCAGCCCATGCCGCCCCCGCCGCGCAGCAGGGGCACGCGCGCGGGCGATCCTCCCGCCTCCCTCGCCCGCCGCGCCAGCACCCCGGCCACGACGAGCCCGGTCATCACCAGCATGACCACGACGGAGATGGCGGTCAGGCCCCAGGTCAGCGCCGTCACCGGGTCGGCGCGGGGCCCGTGGGTGACGAGGTACTGCAGCGGCGCGCCCGCCCGCGCCGCCGCCGGCGCAAGGGCGAAAAGCGCCGCCGCGGTCCACGCCCGCCTCATGCCGCGGAGCGCCCGTCGACGGCTGGCGCCGGGGGACGCAGCAGCCGGGCGAACTGGAACAGCGCGACCGCCAGGAAGGCGAGGCCGCCAGGGATCCACATGATCGCTCCGCCCAGCGCCTGGTCCTGCAAGGGCGTGAGCCCCCAGGCCCAGGTGGTCGCGGCGTGGGCGGCGAACAGCGGCCGCGGCGTCAGGGTGAGCAGCGCGCCGAGGAAGCCCTCCTGCAGGCAGGTGAGCAGGACCGCGAGCAGCCCGCCGCCGCTTGGGGCGCCCAGAAGCTCCGTCCACAGCCACAGCGCCGCGCCGAACAGGCTGGCGTGCATGGCCCAGTAGACGAGGGCGCTGTGGAAGGTCGCGTCGTACAGCGCGGGCGCGTGCCACGCCCACAGCACCGCGGCGAAGGCGCCCGCCGCCGCGACCGGCCGGCCGACGCGGGGCTCCATCCCGAGCCCCCAGGCCACCAGCGGGGCGCCGACGAGCGTGACCACCCCGTGCTGCAGCGCCCGCCCCGCGAACAGGGACACCGACAGGGGGCAGAGCGGCGAGACGAACGCCAGAGCCGTGACCAGCCAGCCCGCAGCGAAGGCGCGGGGCCGACGGGCCCTCTTCAGCCCGATCGCGAACGCGGCGAGCAGGAGTGTCACGAGGACCGGGTCGAGGCGCCAGCGGCCCAGGAGCTCGGCCGGCGCAGGCGGCGCCCCGCACCAGGACACGGCGCGCGACCCCCAAGCCGTCATCCCGACTCCTCAACACCACGAACCGAAGCGGCCGCACCGGCGACGCCAGAGGAAGACGCCGGGAGGGGCCCGCGGTTCCCCCTCCGGGCGGATTTCGTCGGATTGCGATGGAACCGGGGCGTGCGGTCCCGCGATGATGGGGCGAAACCACCCGTCGAGGCCCTGTTGCCTGTCCGCGTCCTGCGCCTGGTGATCCTCCCCGTCGTGACGGCGCTGGCCGGGTGCTACCCGACGCCCAAGCCCGTGCGGCCGATTGCGGGCGACGCCGCGGAGGGGCGCACGGAGGTGATCCGCCAGGCGTGCGGGTCCTGCCACGTCATTCCCGGCCTGGTGAACGCCGACGGCCGGGGCGGCCCTCCCCTGAACCGCTTCGCGCGGCGCACCGTGATCGCGGGGGTGCTGCCCAACACGCCCCCCAACCTCGAGCGCTGGCTCGAGGACCCGCAGTCGGTCGTGCCGGGGAACGCCATGCCCGACATGGGGCTCACGCCGCGGCAGGCGCGGGACGTCGCCGCCTACCTCTACGCGCTCAAGTGATGGCGGAGCGCGGCGGCTGGAGGCGTTGGGCGGCGGCCTTCGTGGCGGGAGGCGTCGTGGCGGGAGCGGCGGCGGGAGCGCTGGGCCTGGCGGTGGTGGAGTTCGGCCTCTACGACACCACGGCCCGCACGCCGCACGGGCCGTTCATGGAGTGGGCGGCGCACACCACCTACAAGCGGTTCACCCGCCGCACCGCCGCACGCGAGGCGCCGCCGGCGCCGGCCGCCTTCACCCCGGCGCAGGTCCAGGCCGGGCTCCAGCAATACCGCCGCGACTGCGTCGCCTGCCACGGCGGCCCCGGCGTCGGACGCGCGGTGTGGACGCAGGGGATCAACCCGCCGCCGCCCTACCTGCTGGACATCTCGCGCCGCTACTCGCCGCGCGAGCTCTACTTCATCCTCGACCGCGGCGTGAAGATGAGCGCCATGCCCGCCTGGGGCGAGACGCGCTCGCCCGCCGAGCTTTGGAACTACGTCGCCCTGCTGGAGGCCCTGCCCCGGATCAAGCGCGCGGCCTTCGTCGGGGCGCCCGCCGCGTCCGCCGGTCCCGACGCCGCTTCCAAGCCCCTCCCGGACGCCGGAGCGGCGCCGTCGCCGGACCGAAGCGGCGGCCCGCGGCCGGGTCGGCTCAGCGCATCCGGATGAAGGCGCGGCGCTCGCCCTCGGCCCGGTAGGTCCCCGCCCGCACCCGGAGCAGGTCCTTGCGGGTGACGAGGCCGACGAGCACCCCCGTCTTCGGCTCGACCACGGGGATCCGGCCCTGGTCGGCGGAGACCATGGCCTCGATGGCGCGGGCGGCGACGTCGTCCTCGTACAGCGTGGCCAGGTCCGCGTCGGACACCCAGTCGCTCAGCCGCTCGTCGGCGTGGCCGCCCTCCACCTTCCAGCGCAGGGCGTTGGAGCGGGAGACGAGCCCGACGGGCCGCCGCGCCGCGTCGACCACGGGATAGATGCGGTGGCGGCCCTCCTCGAGCACGGACACGGCCCGCGGAAGCGGCATGTCGGCCGGCAGGGTGTCGACCTCCCGCACCATGATCTCGCCCACGCGGGTCAGTTCGAAGGGATCGACGGCGTACTCGCGCGTGATGTGCTGGCCGCGGCGGGCGATCTTCTCCGTCAGGATCGAGCGCTTCATCAGGAGCACGGTGACGGCGTAGGCCGCGGCGGCCCCCGCCAGGAGGGCGGGCAGGAGGCGCAGGTCCCCCGTCAGCTCCACGGCGAACACCGCGCCGGTCAG
>JASLDZ010000465.1 GCA_030151985.1 Caulobacteraceae bacterium
CTCGTAGCGGGAAGCGGGTTCACCGCGCAGGCGGCGTGCTCCTTACCGGCACGGCGATGCGCACCTCGCCCGCCTTGGCGAAGCGGAGCGTGACCGGCAGCCGGTCGCCGAGGCGCAGCGGGCGCTTGGCGTCCATCAGCATCAGGTGCAGCCCGCCGGGCTCCAGCCGCACGACGGCGCCGGCAGGGACGGCCACGGGGCCGGCGGGAGCCATGCCCGTCATGCCGCCCTTTGTCTCGGAACGGTGAAGCTCAAGGCGCGCGGCGGCGGGCGTGGATGCGCCCAGCAGCGTGTCCGTCGTTCGTCCGCCCTGAAGGTTGAGGTAGACCGCGCTCATTCCCGCCGCGCCCATGGTGGGGCGCGCCCAGCCGGCGCTGACCTTCGGCGCCTCTCGATCCGCAGGGGCGGCGGCGGCGGCCGCGGAAGACAGGGCGACGGCGAGGGTCAGGGCGCGGATCATGCGGCCGCCTTAACCGCCCCGCCCCATCCGGTCCAGCACGCCGAGCCGGCTGGCGCCGCACCGCCGAGGGCGGCTATGGAAGCGCTCCCCGCCCGCCCCCAAGGACGCGCTATCGATGGACTACTTCTACGCCCTGCTGCTGGGCCTGGTCGAAGGCGCGACCGAGTTCATCCCGGTTTCCTCCACCGCGCACCTGATCCTGGCGGAGCGCGCCATGCGGCTGGACGGCGCCTTCTGGGACACCTTCGCCATCCTGATCCAGCTGGGCGCGGTGCTGGCGGTGGTGGCCATCTACTTCAGCCGCTTCCTGAAGATCGCCATGGACCTGCCCACACGGCCGGAGGCGCGGCGGTTCGTGCTGAGCGTCCTCGTGGCGGTGCTGCCCGCGATCGTGATCGGCCTGGCGCTGCACAACGTCGTCAAACAGTACCTCCTGGAGAGCCCGCTCTTGATCTGCTGGTCGCTGATCATCGGCGGCGTGGCGCTGCTGTTCATCGACCGGCTGGGACGCGCGGGCGGGGTGACCAACGGCTACGCCGTGCCCCTGCCCCGGGCGCTGGGCATCGGCCTGTTCCAGTGCCTGGCGCTGATCCCCGGCGTCTCGCGCTCAGGCGCGACCATCTCCGGCGGCCTGCTGCTCGGCCTCGACAAGAAGGCGGCGGCCGAGTTCAGCTTCTTCCTGGCCATCCCCACCATGGCCGGCGCCTTCGCGCTCGACCTCTACAAGACGCTGAAGGAGGGGCCGGGGCTGACGGGCCACCAGGGCGCGGTGATCGCGGTAGGCTTCGTGGTGTCGTTCATCTCAGGGCTTCTGGTCGTGAAGTGGCTGATCGACTGGGTGGGCCGCCACGGCTTCGCGCCCTTCGCCTACTGGCGGATCGCCGTGGGCGCGCTGGGCCTCGCGCTCCTCCTGTTGCACCCGTAGGCGGGCGCGGAACCACGGGCGCCGCGAGACGATTGCACGGCCATGATGCGCGCCTTCGCTCCGCTCGCCCTCGCCGCCCTGCTCGCCGGGGCGGCGCACGCCCAGCCCGCGTCGCGGCCGGTCGTGTTCGACGGGATCGACGCGCCGGCCACGATCCGCGTTTCCTCGCCCGCCGTCCGACCGGATGGAACGATCGCTCCGGAGTATTCGGGCTACGGCCGCAACATTCCCCCCGCCGTCGCCTGGAGCGGCCAGCCCGCGGGGACCAAGAGCTTCGTGCTCCTCGTACAAGACCCTGACGGGTCGGGGCCGGAGCCCGTGATCCACTGGGTGGCCTACGACATCCCCGCCGGGACGACGGCGCTGCCCCGAAAGACGCTCAACGAGCCGCGCCTCGACAAGCCGGACGGCATGAAGCAGGGCCCCAACAGCCACGGCGGGATCGGCTGGACGGGCCCGCATCCGCCCGTGGGCGACCCGGCGCACCACTACCACCTGCAGGTCTTCGCGCTCGACCGCCCGCTGAAGCTGAAGCCCGGCGCCACGCTGGACCAGGTGAGCGCCGCCATTCGCGGTCGCGTGATCGCCAAGGGCGAGACGGTGTTCCTGTTCGCCCAGGACCCACCCGCGCCGCCGAAATCCTGACCTCCGCGCCTCAGGCCGCCTCGGGGTCGGGGTGCACGGCCACCAGGAGCTTGCCGAAGTTGCCGCCGGTGTAGAGGTCGTTGAGGTAGGTCACGGCGTGCTCCAGCCCCTGCCGCACGTCCTGCCGGGTCTTCAGCTTCCCCTCCATCATCCAGCCGACCATGGCCATGGCGGCCTCGGCGAAGCGCGGCGCGAAGTCGGTGACGATGAAGCCGCGCACCGTCAGGCGGTGCATCAGGATCAGCGGCCAGGCGCGGGGGCCGGGCGCGGGTTCGGTGTCGTTGTAGGTGGAGATCATCCCGCACAGCGGCATGCGGCCGAAGTTGTTCATGCGGGCCATCACGGCCTCCATGATCTCGCCTCCGACCTGCTCGAAGTTGATGTCGATCCCGTTGGGCGCGAGCGCGTCCAGCCGGGCGCCCACGTCCTCGGCCTTGTAGTCGATGGCCGCGTCGAACCCGAGCTCGTCCACCACGTAGCGGCACTTCTCCGGCCCGCCAGCGATGCCGAGCACCTTCAGGCCCTTGATCTTGCCGATCTGCCCGACGACCTGTCCCACTCCCCCCGCCGCCGCCGAGACCACCAGCGTCTCCCCCGCCTTCGGCTGGCCGACATCGAGAAGGCCGAAGTAAGCGGTCGGGCCGACCAGCCCCAGCACGCCGAACACCACCGAGACCGGGATGCCGGGGATGCGCGGTATGGCGCTCATCATCGCGCCGTCGCTCACGAGGTGCGACGCCCACTCGCCCAGGCCGCCGTAGAGGTCGCCCGGCGACACGCCCGCCTTGCGGCTCTCCACCACCCGCCCGACCACGCCGCCGCGCATGGGCGCGTCGAGCGGCACGGGGGGCATGTACTGCTCCATGTCGCTCATCCAGATGCGGTTGGTCGGATCGAGCGAGAGGTAGAGCACCTCCAGCAGGAACTGGGCGTCCTCGAGCGGCGCGATCGGCTCCTTGGCGTAGGTCAGGTCGCCGTCGGCGATGTCGCCCACCGGGCGTTTGCGCAGGCGCCAGACGTCGCGGTCCATGGAGAGCCTCCCTGTTTTGCTCGCGACCCTACACGGCCGCGCCGAAGCCAAAACAAGCAGGCGTGACTTTTTCTCTGGAGCGCCTATCGTGCTCTCAAGTGCCGTCTCCCCCGGACTTGATCCGGGGGCCGAGCCGTCGGAGCCGCGCGGTCTGGCGACCGCGTCAGCGGTCGAGGCGCACCACGCTCGGCCCTCGGGTCAAGCCCGAGGGAAGCGGAAGAGAAGCGGCGGCGGCCGCTGGAAGGGAGCGGACCATGACGGACGTGCACATCGTCGGCGCGGGCATCCACCCCTTCGGACGCACGGACGGCATGTCCGGCCTCGACCAGGGCGTGTTCGCCGTGCGCGAGGCGCTGGCCGACGCCGGGATCGAATGGCCCGACATCCAGTTCGCCTTCGGGGGCTCGGCGGCCGCGGGCGCCGCCGACGCCGCCCTGCCGCGGCTCGGGCTCACCGGCGTGCAGTTCATCAACGTGGCCAACGGCTGCGCGACGGGGGGCTCCTCGCTCCTCTCGGGCTACTGGGCGATCAAGTCGGGCGAGTTCGACCTCGGCGTGGTCATGGGCTTCGACAAGCACCCCCGCGGCGCCTTCAACGCCGACCCGGAGGCCTCGGGCCTCCCCCGATGGTACGGCGAGGTCGGCATGATGCTGACCACCCAGTTCTTCGCCATGAAGATCCGGCGCTACATGGCCCTGCACGGGATCAGCACGGAGTCGCTCGGGCGGGTGGCGGAGAAGGCGTTCGAGAACGGCGCACGCGCGCCTCATTCCTGGCGCAAGAGCCCTGTCGATCTCGACACCATCCTGAACGCCCAGATGGTGTCAGACCCCCTGACCAAGTTCATGTTCTGCTCGCCCGCCGAGGGGGGCGTGGCGCTGATCCTGGCGTCGGACAAGAAGATGCGCGAGCTCGGCCTGTCAGGTCCCAAGGTGCAGGGCGCAACGGTCCGCACCCGCGAGCAGGGCTCGTTCGAGGTGTTCGCCCCCTCGCTGGACGTGGAGCGCGGCCCCTCCCCCACCCAGACGGCGTCGAAGGCCGCCTACGAGATGGCGGGGGTCGGCCCGGACGAGATCGACGTGGCGCAGATCCAGGACACCGAAAGCGGCGCCGAGATCATGCACATGGCAGAGAACGGCTTCTGCCAGGACGGCGACCAGGAGCGCTGGCTGGCGGACGGCGACACCCGGCTCGGCGGCAAGCTCCCGGTGAATACCGACGGCGGCTGCCTGGCGTGCGGGGAGCCGATCGGCGCCTCCGGTCTGCGCCAGGTCTACGAGAACGTGCAGCAGCTCCGCGGCCGGGCGGACGGTCGGCAGGTGGAGGGCGCGCGGCTGGGCTACAGCCAGGTCTACGGCGCGCCGGGGCTCTCGGCCGTGGTGGTGCTGGCGGCGGCCTGAGGCTTTCGGCCCAGCAGCAGGAAGGCGCTGAGCGCCGCGCCGACGCACGAGGCGGCGGCGACCGCGCAGGCGATCCGGAACCCGCCCACAAGCGCCTCGCCTCGCGCCGCCAGCACCGCGCCGAGCAGCGCGGTGGCGACCAGGCCGCCGCCCCGCGCCACCGCGCTGTTGAAGCCGGACGCCGAGCCGGTGTGGTGCGCGTCCACCGATCCCAGGACGGCGGTGGTCAAGGGCGCGACCGCTCCCGCCATGCCGACCGCGATCACCAGCAGCGCGGGCAGCACCTCGCGCCAGTAGTCGCTCCGCCCGTCGATCCGCATCGCCAGCAGGAATCCGCACGCCACGACCAGCGGCCCCAGCGTCAGCGGCCAGCGCCCTCCGATCCGCCCGGCCAGCCCGCCCATGACGGGCGAGGTCACCGACAGCACCAGCGGGAAGGGCAGCAGCGCCGCGCCCGCCGCCACCGCCGACCAATGCGCCGTCACGATCAGCACGAAGGGGACG